>JAQWSA010000047.1 GCA_029243445.1 Alphaproteobacteria bacterium | reverse complement strand
AGATAGTTCATTTACAAAATAATATTAGAAAAATTACTTATTATTTAGAAATACTTTGGTAGCGGAGGAGGGACTTGAACCCCCGACACGAGGATTATGATTCCCCTGCTCTAACCACCTGAGCTACTCCGCCAAAAAATTTACGAAAACCGGATATAGTTAGCCCCCCTAAAAGTGTCAAGCAATGACTCACTCCGATAGGCCAAACTATAGCATAAATTTCATATTTAATTAGTCTTTTATAGGGCTAATTTATAACATTAATAGTTTTATAAATAAGTTTTACTTCTCTTTTGGTGGCCCATGAGAAAAATTCCAGCAAAAACAAGTGAAAACGCCACTGCATGAAATGGCTGTAGATCTTCACCGAGCACTAGGATTGCTAATAGAGTGGTAAATACTGCACGAAAGTAGTTAGACATACTAGCTTTATTTGGCCCCAATGAAAGTACCGCAGAGTTTGTGAAACCTACAGCAAACACACCTACAACCACTCCAATCCATATAATAGTTCCTAAGGCTTCTATAGTGTATGGTATCGGTTTATAGACAATCATCTCTACTACATATATTGGAAATATCACCAAGGCTCCAAATAGTTGTACTGCAAGTAATATAACCGGTCCGCTAAGACCTTTTGGCAAACGTCTTAAAAGAACATTATGCACAGCAAAGCCAAACATAGCAGCAAGCATAATAACGTCACCTATATTTGGTTTAAAAGACAATAAAATATCAAGATTACCCGCAGACAAAATCACAAAAACCCCAGATGCGGCTATTACAATACCTATTGCTTGGATTTTATTAATTAATTCAGAAAGTAAAAAATATGATAAAACTACTGTAGCCATTGGTTGAACAGTAGCCACAATTCCACCATTTATTGCACTAGTAAAATTATAAGCAAGGTAAACTGCAGCATTACCGAATGGAGCCAACGCAGCTCCCATAACCAGAAATAGTTTCCAATGCCTACGAATAATAGGCCAAGATTTAATAAATGGCTTCCAATAAAAAGGTAGTAAAACAATTGAAGCAACTATTATACGCCAAAAACCAAGCCCCATAGGTGGCAGAGAACCCTGCACTGTCCGTCCAACAATATGATTTGTTGATAGAATAAAAGATGCAGCTATAAGTAGCACATAAGGCCAAGCCCCTGATTTATAGCGGCTCTGTTTAACCTCATACATACTTATAAATCTATAAAATTAAATCTGTTTAAAACTGACTTAATCTACTTTAGCCGCAATTGTCTCCATTTCTACAACTAATTTAGGGTTAGCTAACTGACTTATTACCAACCATGTGGAACCAGGTGTATGATCAGGTTTAAGGTATTTTTTACGGTGTTCCATAACATGTGGTAAACCCGTTGGCTCAGTAGAAAAAACATTGATTCTAACTATATCTTCAACACCAAATCCTGCATCATTTAAAATCGCAATAGTGTTTTGCCAAATCTGATCGTGCTGAGCCTCAAAACCTTCAGGAATTGTTCCATCCGGAGCTACGCCAACCTGGCCTGCTGTTAAGAGCCAACGCGCATTAGCGGGAACCTCAACGGAATGGCTATATAACCCTCCTGGAGGTGCTACGTTCGATGGGTTGCGTGTCTTCAACATGCTTAATCTCCTTTTATAATAAAATTAATTAACTTAACGAAAGTAAGTGGTCTGCTAGTTCATTAGGTGCAGAAAAAAAGGGTGAATGCGAAGTATTCAACGATAACACTCTCTCACATGGCATATCAGCAACCATCCGACGCTGCATTTGTAGTGGGATGGCTTCGTCCATTAAGCATTCAATGAATACCCTAGGAACATTTCCATAAATATTTCCTGATAACTTAACCTGGGCATGTAGAATTTGCGTAGCCTGAGGAACTAAATTTTTTTTAGCAAAAGCAACGTCTTCTTCTAGACAGTCTCCATAGAAGAGAGGTTTTATACTTTCATTTCGAATAATAGAAGCTGCTCCTCCCGTTACAGAAATTCTTGCTTCTGCAACCTTTGGTATCTCATTTACACGTGCACTAATGTCCATTCGTGATTCACCACTTCGTGGCATCATAGCAGTTAAGTATACCAAATATTTTATCTTATCTGATCGCTCCTCGGCAGTCTGGCTTATAGTTATACCACCTAAACTATGGCCTACTAATATTACTGGATCTGATTGTGAATCAATTATTTGGCAAACGTGGTTAACATAGTTAGATAATGTAATCTGATGAATAGGCTTAGGGTTTTTGCCATGCCCTGGCAAATCCACTGCTATAACTATATGCCCCGCATCCTGCAATAAAGGCACTAATTTAGTATAACACCACGCTCCATGATAAGCACCATGTACTAAAACGTAAGTGGTCATGCACTTACCTTTGGACGACTCTCACTTTTTATTATCCATCCTCCTCCAAGTAGCCTAGTATTTTCATAAAACACTGCTGCTTGTCCTGGAGCAATTCCAAATTCCGGTTCTACTAACTCAATTTTCCCCTGACCATTCAGACCACCGTAAAGTTTTGCTGGCATTGGCTCTTGTGTAGATCGTACTTTGACCGAAACATCAATTCCATGAGCAGGAGGCGATTCTCCCAAACCAAGCCAATTGATTTCTTTAATAAACATAGTTTTTAAAGATAAATCTGACTTTTTCCCAACCACTATTCGACAGGTATCAGCTTCTATACTTGTTACATACAATATAGAATCATTCTCAGATATCCCTGAACGCCCACCAATACCTAGACCACGGCGTTGACCAATCGTATAGTAAATTATGCCTTTATGACGGCCCAAAATATTTCCGTGTTTATCCACTATGTCTCCAGGTTCACCAGATTCGGGGCGTAACTTCTGGACAATATCACCATAATTACCATTAGGTACAAAGCATATATCCTGGCTATCAGGTTTCTCAGAGGTTATTAAATCATAACGACGGGCCAGATCACGTACCTCAGATTTTGTATAACTTCCAAGAGGAAAACGAAGATAATCAATTTGTTCACGGGTAGTCGAAAATAAAAAATAACTCTGATCACGAGAGTGATCCACTGCTCTGTGCAGCTGTTGTACTCCATCATCATCAACTCTACGAATGTAGTGTCCTGTAGCTAGAAGGTCAGCATCTATTTCCCGGGCTGTTTTAACTAAGTCACGGAATTTAACTGTCTGATTACATAATACACAAGGTATTGGTGTTTCTCCCTCTACGTATGAATTCGCAAATTTTTCTATTACGTCGCTTTTAAATTTCTCCTCATAGTCAAGCACATAATGAGGTATATTAAGACGGTCAGCTACTCTACCTGCATCATAAATATCTTGACCTGCACAACAGGCTTTAGATTTGCCGATGGCGGCACCATGATCATAAAGTTGCAGCGATATACCAACTACATCATATCCTTGTTCATGCAGAAGTGCTGCCGTGACAGAACTATCTACTCCGCCTGACATAGCAACAACAACTCTTGTTTCTTTTGGTTTTTTAGCTAAACCAAGGCTATTTATCGTTTGTACCATAAACAACAATATAGGCTTACTATTGACGATAGCAAATAGCAGGAATCCTTTAATAAAAAAAAACTCTTAACTCCTATGAATTGAGAACTCATTTAATAAATGTATAATAACTTAGTTAATCGCGGAGAATATAAATGCGTATCTACATAGTCATGGTTTCTATGGCCGTTTTGTTCAGTTTTATTTCAAAACCAAGCCTTGCAAATTTTAGTCAGAAAATAATCTCATGCAAATTAGTAAATAATAATATAGAGCGGCTTAATTGCTATGACAGATTAGCAAAAACAGAAAGTAAAAAACTTCAAAACATTAGTTTGAACCAACAGAACGCTATAAAGAAAGAGTTTAGATTTGATTCAGATTTATTAATTAAACCCCTAACTTTTCGTCTAAATCTCAGCGGCAATCTAAAAATTAGCCGTTCTACCATGGCATCTCGTGAAGTAGAGAACTTAATTTTAAGAATAAGTAAAGCACTGAATGGAAGCAGTAATTGGAAATTAAAAATAACTGTCCATGGAGCCAAAACATCTTTAAGCAGAGGTAATCCCTACACTGGAAAGGAATTATTTGTACAAGCAAAATCTGGTCTAATGCTTACTAAACTTTCCCCAGAACGTTACAGCTTGGAACAAGGACCAGAAGCGCTGCCAATACTATGGGATGATGGTCGTATTCGCAGTATCAATGAACATATTATTGTTAAAATATTTAATTAAGAGATATTAAACAGTATCTAAAAGATACAATTCTTTGGTATTATTTAATTTTCTGCATCTGTACCCATTTGCCAGAAATCAACCTCGAGTTGTACTGCCTGCATAAAATTATTGTTGATCTGGACTAATCTTTTTTCACCTGCACGTTCACTCCATAACATATCCATAACCTCCGAATGAGAGTGAGCAACTGCCTGATAATCAGCACTTGAATAAAGCTCGATCCATGAAAGGTATGGATTACCTTGAAATTTTGTTGCCGGGTCATTGGCAATGCGGGTGCCTATTTCACTATATCCAATTATACAAGGAGATAGCGCTACATAGAGATCTAATAAATCACCCTGCATGCCCTTATCCAGTACATAACGACTGTAGGCTATGGTTGCTAGATCTTCTTTAGTAGCTAATATATCCTTTTTATCTAGGCCCCAATTAGCACAATAATCGAGGTGTAGCTGTATTTCAGAATCAATAATTGCAGACATACCTAAAGCACATGATCTTATCTCGTCTAAGTTATCACTCTTGTACGCTGCCAAAGCATAAACGCGTGCCAACTGAATAAGAAATAAATAATCCTGGGCAAGGAAATATTTAAAGCTAGAAATAGATAGCGTACCAGCTGCCAGTTTTTCAACAAACGGGTGAGTAACATATTGTTTCCACAACACGTTGTTTGTCTTCCGCAATTTGGAATGTAGCTTGTAATTAAATTTAGGATCTTTGGTCATACTTTACTCTAATAAAACATTACGTATTTCAGATGGTAAAATGACGGTCAAACCATCAAGCTTTTCTGTAATAATAATTTGACATCCCAGACGCGATGTTGTGGTAAGTCCAAAAACGAGGTCTAGCATATCCTCTTCTTCTTCTGTAGCTTCTTCAAGTAAATCAAACCATTCACGCTCAATAACCACATGGCATGTAGAACACGCCATAGCCCCTTCACACGCTCCCTCTATATCGATATTATTATCCCAAGCTATTTGCAAAACGGAGTGCCCTAATGGAGCTTCGAATTCATGGCTCTCCCCATTAGGTAGAACAAAAGTCATTGTCGCCATGGAAATATAGCCTTAAAATTATTTTTGAATGTTAACTTATTCAACACTACACGTGGAATGATTCACCGCAGCCGCAAGTGCCTTTTGCATTAGGGTTATTAAAGGTAAATCCAGTTTGGAACTGTCCTTCTTGATAATCCATCTCAGATCCAATTAGAAACATACTCGCTGCAGGATCAATAAACACAGAAAAACCTTCATATTCTATAGCTTCTTCAAATTGACGACGCTCATTTGCATACTCAACTACATAGGACAAACCCGAACAACCGCGTGAATTGATTCCAACCCTTAGTCCTATCACATCAGAATTTGCAGACGACATTAATAATCTCGCTCTCTTAGTCGCCGCATCAGTCATTGTAATTACAGGGTTAGTCATAGATCTTTAATCCTTCTTTCTACTTAGTCTTAGATAATTCAAAACATGTCAAGTGCTAGTTTAGCTTCATCAGTCATGAGATCCATAGTCCATTTTGGTTCCCAGACCAAATATACCTCAACTTCACCACAACCCTTAAGATCACAAACGGCTTGCGCCACCCAAATTGGTAATTCGCCAGCCACTGGACAGGCTGGAGCTGTCAGCGTCATGTTAATTATTACAGTGCCATCAGTTTTTACTTCTAAATCGTATATAAGACCCAGGTCATATATATTTACTGGAATTTCAGGATCATGAACTGTCCGTAAAGCTTGAATAACCTCTGCCCTATCAGCAATGTTTACGCCAGGGTCTAACGGCGACCCCAGTCTAGCTACAACTGGTTCTCCAGGTTGTGGGGTATTTGGCATAAAGTCAGCAAGACTAGGTCCTCCAGATTCATTCATTTCCATTACCTACTCTGTTGTCACTTCAATATCTCCAGACAGCGCGGCTATAAGCGTATGCCAAGAAAGGGTAGCGCACTTAACACGAGTTGGGAATTCCCGTACTCCTGACAGCACCTGTAACTTCTCTAGTTCTGCTTCTAATTCGCTAGACTTACCAGAACCAGTACACATTTCGTGAAATGCAGTGAATATCTCATTCATTCTTGATTCAGATTTTCCTATAGCTAGTTCGGTCAACATAGAAGCAGAAGCCATTGAAATAGCGCAACCCCGCCCTGTGAATGCCACATCCTGAAGTAACCCATCATCACTTAGTTTTATATAAATAGTCAGCTGATCTCCACATAGAGGATTATGCCCATGTGCTTCAAAGGTCGCATCTTCTATAGCCTTAAAATTTCGGGGGTGTTTTCCGTGATCAAG
Source organism: Alphaproteobacteria bacterium (assembly GCA_029243445.1). The sequence continues at coordinate 13,427 of JAQWSA010000047.1, read as the reverse complement.
AATTACTTCTTGATAAAGTTCTCTTAGTTCATCCATCAGCTAAAAATCTCATGTACTATGTTAATTGCCTCAATAAGTGAATCTACATCATTATAGTCATTATACATGCCTATTGAAGCACGAACTGTTGCCGGGACATCCATACGTTGCATAAGCGGTTGTGCGCAGTGATGTCCTGCTCTAACGGCTACACCAGAACGATCAATAATGGTAGCTATATCATGAGGGTGAGCAACATCTAGAGTAAATGACAAAACACTAGCCTTATTCAGCGATTTTCCAATTAAATGTAATCCATCAACATTAAGTAGTTTCTGAGTTGCATATTCTAAAACATTATTTTCGTGGATACTAATCTGTTTAAGACCTATCGAATTTATATATTCTATTGCGGCTCCAAGCCCTATAACTTGCACTATGGCTGGCGTACCAGCCTCAAATTTATGAGGTAAATTAGCCCACGTTGATTTTTCAAATGTTACTGATGAGATCATATCTCCACCACCCATATACGGCGGCATTTTCTCTAAAATACCCTCACGCCCATACAAAACACCTACGCCACTGGGACCATATAACTTATGCCCTGAAAAAACAAAAAAATCACAGTCAATTTCTTGTATATCTATAGGGAGATGAGTTATCGACTGACAACCGTCTATAAGTACCTTAGCACCGACCGAATGAGCCATTTTAGTTATTTCAACAACCGGCAAGATACTACCTAAAACGTTAGACATATGAGATACGGCGACTAGTTTAGTACGTGGCCCAAGAATTTTTTCAAACTCAGACATAATTATTTCTCCGATATCATTGATCGGAGCAACTTTAATAACAATTCCTTTTTCTTCTCGTAGCAATTGCCAAGGAACAATATTAGCATGATGTTCCAACTCGGTAATAACAACTTCATCACCTTCTTCTAAGAAAGTACGACCAAAACTATTAGCGACTAAATTAATTGATTCTGTGGCATTTCTGGTAAAAATTATCTCATGACTATGTTCTGCATTAATATAATTACAAATTGTATCCCTTACACCTTCATAACGCTGAGTTAGCAATTCACTTATTTGATATAACCCTCTATGCACATTAGCATACTCATTTTCATAGACTTCCCGTATCACATCAATTACCTGCTGAGGTTTCTGAGCAGATGCAGCGCTATCAAGAAAGACTAGTGGAGAACCATTCATAGACTGCCTAAATATGGGAAAATCTTCTCTAATTTTCTTAATATCAAAAGGTTCAGTTTGCTCTTTAATATCAGATACTGATTGCATATCTGTAACCTTTATTCTAATTCTGTAAAGTTAATGTTAGCCTGAAGCCAATTACGAACATGGGCAGAGAAATCTTCTGCTACTTGCTCAAGACGGATTTCAGATAATGCTTCACTTACAAAGGCTTCTATCAGAATACGACGGGCTTCTTCAAAAGAAATGCCACGACTCATTAAATAAAATAATGACTCTGAATCTAGCTCACCTGCCGAGGCGCCATGACTGCACTTAACGTCATCAGCATAAATTTCTAACTCTGGTTTAGCGTCAAGTTCAGCTCTATCTGAAAGCAATAGAGCCCTACTAAGTTGATGCCCATCAGTTTTCTGCGCTCCTGGACATACATGAATTTTACCTTGAAAAATCCCTCTAGAATTTTTATCTAGAACCCCCTTATAAACTTGGCGGGAACGACAGTTTGGAGCAACATGTTCAACATACGTAGTTGTATCTAATACTTGTCCATTAGTTCCTAAATATATTCCATCAAGACGACAATCTGCATCTATACCATTTAATATTGCACGTGTTTCAACCCTGCCAACTAGTCCTCCACTTTGAAGTAAAAAACCGTCGTAACTCGATGAAGTTCCCAATTTTAATGCAGAACCACCTATATGGACCGCTAAACCGTTCTCTTCTTGGAATGTATAATGGTTAAGTTGTGCTCCATCCCCCAATGTGTGTTCACTAACAATATTATTAAAATAGCCAACTCCAGGATTTCCTATATGACTTTCTATTAGTGTTGCCTTAGATCCAGACCCAAGAACCACCAAATTACGCGGTTGGATCATCATCGGTGTATCGTCGGGAACAACTATAGATAGCAAATGGACTGGCTTATCCAACTCCACATTTGAATCCACAAATAAAAATAAACCATCGTGAATAAATGCAGTGTTTAACGCTGCCATAGGCATATCAATAAAATTAATGTTTTTACCTAGATATGGTTCTAATCTTTCAGGAGCGGCAGCAATCATATCACCTAGGCCAGAAATCAATACTCCATCAGGCATATCATCTAAAACGCATAGGTCAGGTCGTAAATACCCGTTCACAAAAACTATTCTATAAGTAGCTAATTCAGCTACAGCCCTATGCGGTAAACTCGGTACATCAATTAAGCGATCAGGATTTTTCAGTTTATAATCGCTTTTATCAAGGCTATTTAGGTTAGTATAGCGCCAGTACTCATCTCTACGACTAGGCAGGCCATGGTCTGCATAAACACTAGCCCCCATTTTACGCAGATCCGCCAACCATTCAACATTTTTACCCGGAACGATAGTGTCACCATTGATTGCTTGGTCAAGAAAGGGTTGCATATATCCAATACCGTCAGGCAATTTTCTTACTCCACTACTTCGGAAAATTTGCTATAACCATGTTTTTCTAATTCAAGCGCCAAACTTTTATCTCCGCTTTGGACTATACGGCCATTGGCTAATACGTGAACTCTATCAGGTACAATGTAATCTAAAAGCCTCTGATAGTGAGTGATCAATAGTATACTGCGCTGAGAATTACGAAGACTATTAACGCCGTCAGAAACCACCTTCAGTGCATCAATATCTAGTCCAGAATCAGTTTCATCAAGAATTGCAAGGTAAGGTTCAAGTACTGCCATTTGAAGAATTTCCATACGTTTTTTCTCACCGCCAGAAAAACCTTCATTTACGGCTCGTTTAAGCATGCTATCACTAATATCAAGCGCACTAGCTTTACTTCTAACAAATTTAAGAAAATCCATAGCATCCAGTTCATCTATTCCCCGATGAACTCTTACTGCATTAGCAGCTGTTTTGAGGAAAGTTAAGCCTGCAACACCTGGTATTTCTACCGGATATTGAAATGCTAAAAATATTCCCTCCCTTGCTCTTTCATCTGCAACCATCTCAAGTAAATCTGATCCATTATAAATAATTTCCCCCTCAGTAATTTCATAACCTTCGCGACCGGAAAGAATATACGATAGAGTACTTTTCCCAGAACCATTAGGTCCCATAATGGCATGGACTTCACCAGCATCAATTGTTAAATCAACCCCATTTAATATGGGTTTTTCATTAACTCTCGCATGAAGGTTTCGTATTTCTAATAACGCCATTTGATTGTCCCTGTCTTGACGGCCCTTAGCCGACACTGCCTTCTAGACTGATCCCAACTAACTTTTGGGCTTCAACAGCAAATTCCATAGGTAACGTTTGTAAAACTTCTCGACAGAAACCATTTACAATCAACGAAACTGATTCTTCTTCTGTTAAACCACGTTGTCGACAATAAAACATTTGATCATCACTTATTTTACTTGTCGTCGCTTCATGCTCAACTTGAGCGCTTGGGTTCTGGCTTTCAATATATGGTACCGTATGTGCACCGCAATTATCACCAATTAATAAACTATCACATTGTGTGTAGTTACGCGCACCATTTGCGCCTCGCTGCATACGAACTAAACCTCGGTATGTTTGATCGGCACGACCTGCAGAAATTCCTTTAGAAATTATTCTGGAGCTAGTATTTTTACCTATATGTATCATCTTTGTGCCCGTATCGGCTTGCTGAGCATTATTTGTTATCGCTACCGAATAAAATTCACCTACTGAGTTATCTCCCTGTAAAATACAGCTTGGGTACTTCCAAGTAATAGCTGAACCAGTTTCTACCTGTGTCCAGGAAATCTTTGAGTTATTTCCTCGGCACGCACCACGTTTAGTAACAAAATTGTAAATACCGCCGACACCATTCTCATCACCAGGGTACCAATTCTGTACTGTTGAGTATTTTATTTCAGCATTATCTAAAGTTATCAGTTCAACAACAGCAGCATGTAACTGATGTTCATCACGCATAGGTGCAGTGCAGCCCTCTAAGTAGCTCACTTGTGCATCGTTATCAGCTATTATAAGTGTACGTTCAAACTGACCAGTATTTTCCTGGTTAATTCGGAAATATGTTGACAATTCCATAGGACAACTAACCCCTTTTGGAATATAGACAAATGAGCCGTCAGTAAATACTGCTGAATTTAATGTCGCATAATAGTTATCTGTATAAGGAACTACTGAACCCAAGTATTTTCTAACTAAGTCCGGATGGTTTTTTATAGCTTCTGATATTGAACAAAAAATAACCCCAATCTCTTCCAGCTTAGCCCTATATGTTGTTGCAACAGAAACGCTATCAAATACAGCATCAACAGCTACTTTAGGTGCGCCATCCACACCAGCTAATACTTCTTGTTCTTTCAATGGAATACCGAGTTTTTCATAAACTTCTAGCAATTGAGGGTCAACTTCATCTAAAGATTTTGGTTTATCTCCAGACTTAGGTGCAGCGTAATAATATGCATCTTGATAATCTATTGGTTTGAAGTGAACTTTCTGCCAATCAGGAGGTGTCATTTCTAGCCATTTTTTATATGCCTTTAGCCTCCAATCAAGCATCCATTTAGGTTCACATTTTTTTTCTGAAATTAGTTTAACTACATCCTCCGATAGTCCTTTAGGAGCTAAATCAACTTCAATATCAGTTACAAAGCCATATTTATAAGGCTCGCTAATTGTTTTTGCGCGCTCAATAGCTTCTAGCTCTTTAGACATTTATCTTCCTCATAATCATTCTGCCGCTACTTTTTCTCTATTTTTTACTATTAAGACCTGATTTGCTATACTTTTTGCCGCGTAATCTACTTCGGATTGGGTGGTAAATCTGCCTAAACCGACCCTTATAGACCCTCTCGATATCAAACGCGACAGACCTAGCGCATTTAATACATAAGAAGGCTCCTTAGAGGTTGATGAGCATGCAGAACCAGTAGAAACTGCAACATCTTTGAGAGATTTAACTAGATCCATAGCGTCCGTATTTGGGAAACTAATATTAAGGTTACCTGGTATTCTCTCCTTCATACTTCCATTGACAACTAAGTCAGGTATCATAATCTTAAGTTGTTCTAATAAAGAAGTTCTCAATTCAATAAGACGCAATGATTCACTATTCATTTCTTTCTCGCCTATACTACAAGCTTCCCCCATTGCAACAATAAGCGGTACTGGTAACGTCCCAGAACGCATTCCTCGTTCTTGTCCTCCGCCAGTGATTTCTGGAAGCAAACGAGCCCTAGGACGACGCCGAACATAGAGTACACCAATACCTTTAGGTGCATAAAGCTTGTGGCCAGAAACGCTCATTAAGTCGATAAGCATATTATCTACGTTAACTTCTATTTTACCAACTGCTTGGGCAGCATCAGTGTGAAATAACACTGCATTTTTCCGACATAATTGGCCTATTTTTTCCAGTGGTTGAATAACACCAATTTCATTATTAACAGCCATAACTGATACTAATACGGTATCCTGTTGTATAGAATCAGCTAAGTTATCTAAGTCAACTAAACCATCTATCCCAACTTTGAGTATAGTGGTCAGGAAGCCCTCTTCGGCCAAAGCAGCACAGGATTCCAGAACGCATTTGTGTTCGGTCTCAAGAACTATAATATGTTTTCCTTTTCCATACCGATTTGCAAACCTTGCGGCACCCTTAATAGCCAGATTATTTGATTCTGTAGCTCCTGATGTGAAAATAATTTCACTTCCTTCTGCACCCAAACTTTTAGCAATTTTATTACGAGCAACTTCCACAGCTTCCGCGGCCTCTAATCCAAAGGAATGCTGAGAAGAATGCGCATTTCCAAAATATTCATTGAACCATGGCAACATACAATCCATAACTCTTGGGTCTACGGGAGTAGTCGCCTGATAATCTAAATAGACCCTCATTGAATTATCCGAATTAGCTGCTGTTTTGATTTTTCTTTGGCTCATAACTCTTACACCTAGGCGACCGATCTACAGAACTGATTAGAATTAAGTATCCGTTGCACCATATCAGTCCATGCCACAACAAATGTGTCACAGTCGCTTTCAGTCGTCTGCCAGCCAAGAGATACTCTTATGGCACTAGATGCGGCCTTATCAGTAAATCCCATTGCCTTCAAAACATGGCTTGGTGAAATTTTACCACTTGAACAAGCTGAGCCAGCACTAACATAAACGCCAGCTAGGTCTAACGACATTACTTGGCTCTCATTACTCATGTCTGGAAGACCGATACAACTTGTGTTAGATAAACGCGCTACTCTCTCTCCATAAATAGTTACTTCAGGTATTTCTGCCTTAACTCCACATTCAATTTGATTACGCAATCTCTTCAACTTAGGGGCCTGTTCTAGACCTGATTGCACTAGAGAAGCTGCGACCCCAAAACCACATATTCCAGTAATGTTTTCGGTTCCAGCTCGACGGTTTCTTTCTTGACCGCCTCCTACAAGCAATGGGGGTAAATCAACACCCTCTTTAACTATCAATGCTCCCACACCTTTAGGACCACCTATTTTATGAGCTGAAATAGATAACATATCTACGCCCAGTTCAGAAAAAGTAAACGGGATTTTGCCAAGTCCCTGGACAGCATCACAATGCATTATAGCCCCAAAGTGTCTTGCTACATTAACTACTTGTTGTATTGGTTGTAATACGCCGGTTTCATTATTAGCTAACATTACAGAAATCATCGAAGGTCTATCAGCAGATCTCAGCATCTTTTCCAAGTGCTCCAGATCAATTACCCCATTTATATCCACATTGATTATATTTGAATCCATTCTAACTGCGTTAATTGAATCGTGCTCTGTTGCAGAAATAAAAATAGGAATATCTCTATTGCTAAGTGCAAGGTTATTCGCTTCAGTACCACCACTAGTAAATATAATTTCAGTTGGGGAAACCTCCACAATAGAAGCAATCTTCTCACGGGCTTCTTCGATAGCACTCTTAGCCATGCGCCCAAAGCGGTGTACTGAAGAGGAATTACCAAAAAGGTGAAATGTTTCCTGCATAGCAGTTACAACTTCTGGCCGAAGTATACCTGTAGCATTATAGTCTAGGTAAACGTCCATATAAGCCTACTCCGCGGCTATTTCCGTAGTTATTACTTTATCTAATTTATCGCAAGCCAAAATATCGCGGTTACACACGTCAGCTAAAGTTACAGAACTTAGGTAAAGCATAATTTGGTGACCCAATTGATCCCATAAATCATGTGTAAGGCAGCGACTATTCTTACTCATACAGCTTAGCAAACCTTTTGTCTCACACCTTGTTACTTTTACTGGCTCATCAACCGCACTAATAATGTCAGAAATATGAATACCTCGAGGATCAATGGCTAATTTATACCCTCCCCCAGGGCCTCGTACACTATTAACAAGACCGGAACGACGTAATTTAAGAAATAATTGCTCTAGATATCGCAACGAAATTTCTTGTCTTTCTGATATTTTTTTTAACGTAACTGGTTTATTGCTATCATACATGGCCAAATCAACCATTGCCATAACTGCATATCTTCCTTTAGTTCCTAGCTTCAAAATTATCTCCACTTTCTCTTATTATGGAGAAGCTTTTCTAGTTCTATGTTATACATCAGCAAGATTACTTTCATTTTCAGAATTATTTGGAGATTCATAATTATCTCCCGACTCATTGCTTTCTAACTCATTAACCCTACGTCGTAGCAAACTTACTTCACTAAGAAGCTGCGCTATTAAAATTTCTTCTCTATCTGGCATATCGGTTGTGGGGGTTCCATAGGCAGCAAAGTGATCTGCATCAGCTAATTCATCTTCGACAGGTTTTGCCGGAATACCAACGACAGTCACTCCCTCAGGAACATCACGTACAACTACAGCATTTGCTCCAACCCGTGAGTTACGACCAACGATAAGTGGCCCTAATATCTGAGCGCCTGATCCAATTATAGCACCGTCGCAAATTGTAGGATGACGCTTAACAAATTTTTGTCTTTCACTTTCTATTGAAGGTGTGATACCTCCCAGGGTAACTCCATGATACAAAGTTACATCATCACCAATTTCTGCAGTTTCTCCTATAACAACGCCCATACCATGATCTATAACCAACCTCTGACCAATAACGACTGCAGGATGAATTTCAATACCCGTAAAACAACGACTGATATTACCAACTAAACGAGCAAAAATAAATAAACGCAAACTCCATAACCAATGTGATATTCTATGCCAAATTATTGCATGAAGACCGGGATAGCTGACAAATACCATCAAACGCGAATGGGCCGCTGGATCACGCTCCATATACGCATCAATTTCTTTAATTAAGTCCTTGTAAAACATGACTACCTTTATGATATATAGCTATTAAAATTTTATAATAGATACATTTAGAGCCGTTATCCCTAACCGGCATATAAGTTACCTTACTACTGTGGTCAAGTATTAGCTGCAAAGACTAAAGTCTAGGTTAGGTAAAAGATGAGTTTGTAGATTTATAAATCTATAAAACTAGTTTTGATGAAGAGGAAAGAGATGTCTGAAGTTATAATGAAGGGACCTGAAGGGCGATTAGAGGGACAGTTTTACCCTGCTCAAAAACCGAATTCTCCGTTAGCCATGATTCTACATCCACATCCTGAGCGCGGAGGCTCAATGAATAATAAAGTTGTTTATCAACTATATCAAACATTTGTTAATCGCGGCTTTGCTACACTGCGCTTCAACTTTCGCGGAGTAGGACGAAGTCAGGGTGTTTATGATCGAGGTGAAGGAGAATTATCAGATGCCGCATCGGCATTAGATTGGCTTCAAACAGTTCATACAGACGCTCCACAGTGCTGGATTGCTGGGTTTTCTTTTGGTGCATGGATTGGTATGCAATTACTTATGAGACGACCAGAAATAAATGGATTTATTTCTATAGCCCCTCCCGCGAATATGTACGATTTTTCATTTTTAGCTCCCTGTCCAGCTTCTGGTCTTGTTATTCATGGAGATAAGGACGAAATTGTTCCACCAGAATCTATAGATGAAATGATAGCTAAAGTGGCAAAACAGCGCGACGTCGTTATACAAAGCCAGATAATTGAAGGCGCTAATCATTTTTTTGGAAATGAGTTAGAACAAGTAGAAACACATGTAACTGCTTATCTAGATCGACGTATGCCCGAAATTGAAAAAAAACTAACTAATCCTGATGATGATTAGTAAGCATTGTAAAACTTTCCTCCGGTCATCGGGCTTGCTACTCCTGTCGTGGTTGGCCCACTTAGAGGAAGTTTACGTAAACTTCTGACGCCTAAGTAAGCAAATGCTTCAGCCTCCATTGAATCGCCATTCAAGCCAACTTCTTCAGCTGTTAAAACATTAGCATTTAACTTACGCCGCAATAACTTCATAAGAAATATATTATTGCGTCCTCCTCCCGTAACAATCCACTGCCTTGGATAATCTGGAAGAAAACATTCAGCTTTTTTAATCGCATTAGCCGAAAATTCTGTTAGAGTTGCAGCACCATCTGCGGGTGATAATGTACTAATACAGCTATTCTCAAAATCATCGCGGCCTAATGACTTAGGAGGACTTTTTTTGAAATATGTATTTGACATTAAAAAGTCTAGACATTCTCTATCTACAGAACCTCTAGCTGCAATAAGTCCATCACGATCAAATGGCTTTCCATAATTAGACAAAACCCAATCATCAATTAGAGCGTTCCCAGGACCTGTATCAAAAGCCAATAAATTACTAAACTCATTACTCATATCATAAGATTTTTTTGCACCAATCCAGGTTACATTAGCTACCCCTCCTATATTAATTAAACATAAAGGCATTTTACCGGGTGCAATAGCAGAGTGAAATATTGGAGCTAAAGGAGCCCCCTGGCCACCAGCAGCAACATCATTAGAACGAAAATCAGCAACTATATTTATTTTAGTAAGTGATGCCAATAATTGAGCATCACCTATCTGCCAAGTTCTTCTTTTCTGTGGGAGATGTAAAATAGTATGTCCATGAAAACCAATCAAACTAATATCTTTTGCTTTTAAGTTAGTTTTTCTTAGCAAAGCTTGAACAGCTTCAGCGTGATAATGTGTTAGTTTCTGATCTATTTTATCAACAGCTCCATGACCTCCTTGTATACCTAATAGTTCGAAGCGAAACCCTGAAGAATATGGAATAGTTAAACTTGAGATTGGTTCTACAAATCTGAGACCATCAGTTTTAATGATTGCACAATCTACTCCATCCATAGATGTGCCGCTCATAAGTCCAATAGCTAGAATTGGTTGTTCAAACGGCATTAATCAATCCCATAAATAAATTAAAAAAAACAGACGCTTTACATATACTGTGTTCAGATGTGATATGAGACTTGATAACATAGTCATACCTCTAAACTTAATTACATATACGATTTATATCATGCCTAACATTAAATCAGAATTTCTAAAAATCATAAGTGATCGAGGATTCATTCATCAATGTACAGACATGGATGTACTCGACAAAAATGCTAATAGTGAGATGCTAACAGCCTATGTTGGTTATGATGCAACTGCTGATAGCCTACATATAGGCAATTTAGTATCAATAATGATGCTATATTGGATGCAGCAAACAGGTCATCAACCAATTGTTTTAATGGGTGGTGGGACTACTAAGGTTGGGGACCCTTCTGGTCGCGATGAGACTCGCCGCTTACTAAGTGATATTCAGATAAATAAAAATATTAAGCAGATAAGAAAAACATTTGACAATTTTCTTGATTTTGGGGCTTTAAATAATAAAGCTCTATTAGTTAATAATGCTGATTGGCTTGATGAACTAAAATATATTCAATTTCTTCGAGACGTCGGACAGCATTTTACGATTAACCGCATGCTATCCTTCGATTCAGTAAAATTACGTCTAGGCCGAGAACAACCACTAACGTTTCTAGAATTTAACTACATGATTTTACAGGCATACGATTTTCTTGAACTGTCAAAACGTTATAATTGTTCCGTGCAAATGGGGGGATCCGATCAATGGGGAAATATTATAAATGGTGTTGAACTTGGCAGACGGATTTCTAATCGTTCTTTGTATGGCCTAACATCTCCGCTTATAACAACTTCTTCAGGAGCGAAAATGGGCAAAACAGCCTCTGGTGCTGTTTGGCTTAACTCTGAGCGATTTAGCCCTTACGATTATTGGCAATTTTGGCGAAACACAGAAGACGGAGATGTATCGCGTTTCCTAAAACTATTTACTACTTTGCCAATGAAAGAAATAGAAAAATTAGAGGTTTTAGAAGGTGCTGAAATAAATGAAGCAAAGAAAATATTAGCAACTCAGGCTACCCAGTTGCTTCATGGAGCAGAAGCCGCCAACGCAGCTGCTCAAACAGCTCGCGAAACATTTGAATTGGATAATAGCGCAGTTAGTCTGCCTACAATCGACATTTCTTTAAAAGACCTTTCTAACGGAATACCGGTTTTCATCCTATTAACAAGATCTGGTTTAACCCAATCTAATAGCGAGTCGCGACGTCTAATTAAAGGAGGTGGCTGCCGTATAAATGATAATTCTATTAATGATGAAATGACTATGATTGGAACAGAAAAACTTGACGACAATGGTTTTATTAAGATATCTGCTGGCAAAAAACGACATATCCTTATTAGGCCGGTATAAACACATCAGTTTAATAGCCGGCGGCCTTTGAACTTAATCCGAAGACGAACTTGGTTTTATTAGGTTTCCATTATTAAAACCCGTAAAAGCTTTTCTAAATACACCAGGAGCAAAAACTGTTAACGGGTTAACCGATATTTCTGGGCTATTAATTGGCCCTCTAACTGAAAAAGCAAGAGCTATTATACCATCACCAATAATACCACCCAAAACAGGTATATTACCCAAAATCGAGTTTATTAAATGGGCAGGAGCCACCTCTCCTTTAAGCTCTAAATGGTTAGATTTACGGTTAATCAAACCACCGGCTAACACTCCTACACCGGCACCTTGTGCCTTTGATGTCAATATTTTTATAGCGTCATCTGTCATTTCAAATGGTACAATCGCTTTACGCATGGATATTCCCGTTCCCGTAATAGCGTCAGAGATACCGCTAAATGAAGCAAGAGATAAAACTCTTACACCTATTGAACTTTCCGATAACTTAAAGTCTTCTATAGATACTTCACCAGAGAATATTTTATCATTTTCCTGATCAAGATACTTGCCGTTCAAATGCAAACTTCCGCCTTCAATGGTGTTAATCCAATCAAGAGCACTTAACAAACCTCCGCCATCATTAGTGTTTACTTGTACACTCCTGACTCCATTTAGCGTTTGCATCTTAATCTCTATAGGACCACCATTTGATAAAACACCAGTAATATCTATATTTGTCCATTTACTGCCATCATGTACTAAAACTCCCTCTGGTTTCAGGAGAATAGTTTCTTTTCCTAGCAAAACTTTATTCAATTCTTTTTTCTTACTTATATTTAATTTAAAAGGTATTTGTTTTTTATTTTTATCCTTGAAAGTATCTTGTATAACTGATCTTAGATCCAAACTTTCGCCGCTGATAAATATACTCGGCACTCCTGACTTATCATAAGCTCCCTGCAACGAAAAATTAGATCTATTCATTTTAAAATTATCAATATTAAAATCAGAAATCTGAATATTTCTAGTACTTATAGAAACTAGTGCCTGTCCCTGAACTAATAAACCTGGTGCATTTACATGAAATTTAATATTTTTTCTTTCCAACCCTTCTTTGCCTAAAATTTTTATTTTTGCATATCCAGATCTTCCAGATGACTTATACCAATCAAAACTTTCTAATGAGAGATTTGTTTGATTTAGGTCAAAATTTATCAGCGCGCTAATATCACCAGACTTTGAAACCTCATAGTTTACAATCGTTGATATGGGTCCAGACATAAATGATAGAGGATTCAACCCAATCCTTTGCTGACTTATTTCATCAAGTAAAACTTCTACTTGATAACGAGACCTTAAATCAGAGTAATCTGATATATCTTCGGTCCATTTAAGTTTTACAGGTACCCCCAACAAAGAGCCCTTACCTGTTACCACCAAGCTGTTGCTATTAAGGGTTAAATCAAGATCTCCATCTGTAAAGTTAGAATTAAGACTACCTATGAAAGTATTAAAGTTTTTCAGTTTGGCATTAGCAGTAACATTAACCATATCGATTTTTAGATCTTTTATTAGAGGAAAATCGAAAA
>JAQWSA010000046.1 GCA_029243445.1 Alphaproteobacteria bacterium | reverse complement strand
CCATATGGCAATATGGTTGTTCAATTCCTGCCCAGTGTCCTTGCCATATTTTGTTTGCATCACGATCCTTTAACCACTCTTCTTTTGCGAATTTAAATGGCGCGTCCCATCCCCAGGCATCTATTCCAGTTACTCGTACTCCGTGATCACGAGTTAAATATAGGGTTGCCTCTTTTCCAATACCGATTCCATGATCGATATACTCATTGGTGCCATAGTATTCACTTGCTTTGGTGTTAACGAGCACAATGTCGAGTGGTTGTAAATCATGTCCAATTCGTTTGAGCTCAGATTCTATATCTTCGGGTTGTACGACATAGCCGTCTGGCATATCACGGAAATCAAATTTAACACCAGGGCGAAAAAACCAGTCTAGTGGAAGTTCATCAATGGTTTGCATGGGATTGCCATCCTTGTCGTGTGAATGATAATGCCATGGTGCATCTATATGTGTTCCATTATGCGTAGTTAATGTTATTACTTCCCATGCCCAGCCTTCACCATTAGGTAAATCTGAGGGCTCCATTTCATCGAAAAAACCAGCCATCGATTCAGCATTTTCTTTTTGGCTGACATATTTAATTTTAGGCCGCATAATTTCTGGATCGCAGATAGTGTCATTATCTAAGGGCATAGATATATCTACTATTTTAGAGGGCATTTTCATTTTTTTACTCCTAGATAATTAATTTAATCCTAGTTTATCGTATTTTTATAAAATGCTAGAAAAACTAAGCCAATATAATTTATAGAATAAATTTTGATAGATCAGCGTTCTTTGCTAATTCTTCGACACGGTCACGAACCATTTCAGCATCAATTTTTATAGTTTCTCCTCCTCGATCAGTGGCAGTAAAACTTATTTCCTCGAGAAGGCGTTCAATAACAGTATGCAATCGACGGGCTCCTATGTTTTCAACATTTTGGTTTATCTCGGCGCTGAGATCTGCAATTGCGTCAATAGAATCTTGAGTAAAGTCAAGTGTTAGTCCTTCTGTTTTTAGTAGAGCCACGGATTGTCGAATAAGGCTATTTTCTGGTTCACGAAGAATTCTTCCAAAATCATCCCGTGTGAGTGCTTTTAAAGCTACGCGTATCGGCAGTCTTCCTTGTAATTCAGGTAAAAGGTCTGAGGGCTTTGCTAAATGAAATGCACCAGAGGCAATAAATAAAATATGATCTGTTTTTACGGCCCCATGTTTTGTTGCTACTGTGGTTCCTTCTATCAATGGCAATAAATCGCGTTGAACACCTTCTCGGCTAACATCTCCTCCCCCAGCACGCTCGCTACGACCAGTTATTTTATCAATTTCATCTAGAAATACTATCCCATTATTTTCCACTGCGCTTAGCGCTTCTTTAACAATTTTATCATCGTCTAAAAGTTTATCAGATTCATCAGCCATAAGGATTTCATAACTCTCAACTACGCTCAATTTACGTGGTGAAGATCGTTGGCCAAAAGCCTTTCCAAGCATGTCATTAATATTTATCATACCCATTTGAGAGCCTGGCATCCCGGGTATATCCATAGTTGGCATTTGAACGCCCCCAGTTTCGGTAACTTCTATTTCAATCTCTTTATCATCTAACTCGCCTCGCCTTAATTTCTCACGAAAAGATTGCCTGGTGGAATCACTTGCGTTTTCTCCAACAATAGCATCCAAGACCCTCTGCTCCGCGTTTACCTCAGCTTGGGCGTTTACTTCTTTACGTCGCACTTCACGAGTCATCATTATAGATTGCTCAACCAAATCACGTACAATAGATTCAACGTCACGGCCCACATAACCCACTTCAGTAAATTTGGTTGCTTCAATCTTTATAAATGGTGCATTGGCTAGCTTTGCAAGTCTGCGAGAAATTTCTGTTTTTCCAACTCCAGTTGGCCCAATCATTAGAATGTTCTTTGGTAAAACTTCTTCTTTTAAATCGTCTGGAAGTTGTTGTCTGCGCCAACGGTTTCTCAAAGCCACGGCTACTGCTCGCTTGGCGTCGTTTTGGCCAATTATGAATCGATCTAATTCGGATACTATTTCGCGGGGGGAAAAATTTGTCATAGGCTCTCTATTGTTACGTTGGTGTTTGTATAGACACAAATCTCTGCTGCAATTGCCATAGCTCTTTTAGCTATTTCGTGAGCGGACATATTGTCTTCGTTTATTAAAGCGCGAGCGGCTGCAAGTGCATAGTTTCCTCCCGAGCCTATAGCTATGATGCCATCATCAGGTTCTAAAACATCACCAGTTCCTGTAAGAACTAAAGAGGTCTCTTTGTCAGCCACTGCCATCATTGCCTCTAGTCTACGTAAATATCGGTCCGTGCGCCAATCCTTAGCCATTTCCACGCAAGCGCGTGTAAGCTGTCCCGGATGTTGCTCCAGTTTAGATTCTAGCCGTTCAAAAAGCGCAAA
Source organism: Alphaproteobacteria bacterium (assembly GCA_029243445.1). The sequence goes on along the minus strand of JAQWSA010000046.1, from coordinate 20,172 downwards.
AGCATCAGCTGTTGCTCCGGCGAACCCTGCGATTACATTACCATCAGCAAGTGGTCTAACTTTACGTGCCGAAGACTTTATTATCGTAGATCCAAGAGTTACCTGACCGTCACCAGCAATTATTACGCTACCCTTTTTTCGGATTGAAAGAATTGTAGTGCCGTGCCATTGATCAATTTTGTCGCCGTTATTTTCTGTATACATTCATATATCCACCTTTTTATGTTTGTTGTGAAGGTTTTTAAATAAACTTAAACTGTGATGCTATAGTATACTATCTAACTTCATTTGGTTATTAGAACGCTTCCGTCAAGCCCATAGATTATTAGATTTGGTGGTATTGCATGGCGGTCCCTGCTATGTAGACTTTGAAATTGTTATAGATTTAGTTCCACGGGAGCTTAAAATGAGTAATCAAGATATAAATAAAAACCCTGACCAGTTGGCCCGAGTAGGCGCTGTTACCCGTCAAACCCGAGAAACAGAAATATTAGTTGAAGTAAACCTAGATGGGACAGGTGTTTATGATATTGAAACAGGCATTGGATTTCTTGATCATATGTTGGAACAACTATCACGCCATAGTTTAATAGACCTCAAGGTTCGTGCTTCTGGAGATTTACACATTGATTTTCACCATACTACAGAAGATAGCGGCTACGCCATTGGTGAGGCCATCAGCGAAGCATTAGGCGAGCGTAGAGGGATTCGACGCTATGGTTATGCATTAGTTCCCATGGATGAGACCCTAACCAGGGTTGCTTTAGATGCGTCTAACCGACCGTATTTAGTTTGGAAGGTGCCAATAAGTCGTCCTAAATTAGGAGATATGGATACCGAGTTATTTCAAGAATGGTTTAAGGCATTTTCTCAAGCCGCTGGCTTAACGCTTCATGTTGAAACTATTTATGGTGAAAATAATCATCACATGATTGAGTCGTGTTATAAAGGTTTGGCAAGGTCTTTACGTGATTCGGTGGAAATTGATCCGAGACGAGCAGATTCTATTCCTTCAACAAAAGGCATATTAGGCGGATCTCTTTAAATAAAGCGATTCAAAGCCGGTTCTAAGTAAGTGCTAAATTATATATAAAAGACATAAAAATGTTTTATTATTAAATGGTCTATTAGAAATATAGATTATTAATGACGAGAAAGGCTGTCGTGAAAATTTATACTGCACAAATAGTTCCATGGTCATCATCATTAGATGGTGAAGTGATGCTGATTAAAGAAGGCTTCAATTGGGCTGGGTTTTTATTCGGTCCATTTTGGGCCTTGTGGTATGGAATGTGGAAAACGATGACAATCATTTTTCTGGTTTTGATCGCAATACCTGTTATTTGTAATACGTTATATTTAACAAATTATTTAGTAATAATACTTCAATTTCAGGTTTTTATTTTTATGGGAATGTGGGCTAATGACTTAAGGCGAACTGCTTTACTTCAAAGGGGTTATGTTGAGCATGCAGTAATTGTTGGTAAAAATAAAAATGAAGCCGAGCATAGATATTTATTAAATGTAGTTCTAGTCGAGCCTTAGGGGTATGGAATGCAAACGGTTGCCATAATTGATTATGGGTCAGGTAATCTGCGTTCTGTTGCGAAAGCATTTGAAAGAATGGCAGATGAGACAGGTTTGCCTTTAAGGGTTGAGGTAACCTCTGATCCTGCGGTTGTATCCAAGGCCGATCGCTTGGTATTGCCGGGAGTGGGGGCATTTGCTCATTGTTATAAAGGCGTGATGGCTTCGTCAGGGCTCAGTGAGGCTTTGCATGTTGCTGTTATTGAAAAAGCCCGTCCTTTTCTTGGTATATGTGTTGGTATGCAGCTAATGGCCACAAGTTCCTACGAGCATTCGATAACCTCTGGTTTTAATTGGATAACGGGTAATGTGGTGGCTATTAATACAAAGGGTGTAAATTTAAAGATTCCTCACATGGGATGGAATGAATTAAAAATTGTTTCAACCAACCATCCAGTATTTAATGGTTTACAAAACGAAACTAAAACGCCGCATGTTTATTTTGTCCACAGTTATCATTTTACAGGTGCAGATTCGCAGAATGTCCTAGCTACTACGCAATATGGCGATGAACTTGTTGCTGTTATTGGCCGAGATAATATGGTGGGAACCCAATTCCATCCAGAAAAAAGCCAAGCCCCAGGTTTGCGTCTTATATCTAACTTTCTGGCGTGGTCGCCTTAATAAAAACCAGGAGTTTGGTAGCCCATAATGGCAGAAATTGTTGTTGATAGATTATCGGAATTTAGGGGTAATGACCTGGCAGATATGTGTGATGCCGCAGAAGCGGCAATTACTGCAGGTGGTGGTTTTGGCTGGCTTAAACCTCCACGCAGAGATGTAATGGAATCTTATTGGCGTGGAACTTTGTTAGTGCCAGGAAGAACTGTTTTTGGCGGTAGACTGGATGGTGTGATAGCAGGATCTGCTCAACTCAACCGTCCGCGATCAAATGCTGAAGCACAGTCATTTACTGTTACTGTAACTACCTTTTTTCTTGCACCTTGGGCTCGTGGGCACAGCTTGGCGCCAGCTATACTCGAAGCATGCGAGGATTTAGCTCGAAGAGAGGCCTATACTGTACTCAATTTAGATGTACGAGAGACACAAGAAAGGGCGATACAAATATTTGAAGAAAGTGGCTATGCTCGATGGGGTGTGCACCCTAAATATGCAAGGATTAACGGCGAATACGTTCGTGGTTTATACTACACAAAAGACCTTTAAGGATTACTATGATTTTGTTTCCGGCAATTGATTTGAAAGATGGGAAGTGTGTGCGACTACTTCGTGGTGACATGGAAGAGGCTACAATTTTTAGTGATGATCCTGCGGGTCAGGCAAAAGCTTTCGTAGATGCCGGTGCAAAATGGCTTCATGTTGTTGATCTAAATGGTGCTTTTGCAGGTGAGCCGGTTAATAAGGACGCGGTAGAAAACATTTTAGAGGTGGCAAAGCATGGCTTTGTTCAAGTTCAATTAGGAGGAGGTATTCGGTCTCTTGCACAAATTGAAAAGTGGTTAGAGGCTGGAATAAATAGAGTAATTTTAGGGACGGCTGCTGTTAAAGAGCCGGAACTGGTGAGACAAGCCTGCAAACTTTTTCCTGCCCAAGTCGCAGTTGGTGTTGATGCCCGTAAAGGACAAGTTGCAATTGAAGGTTGGGCGGAAACGGCTACAATGACTGCAATTGAGCTGGGTTTTCGATTTGAAGACGCGGGTGTCTCCGTAATTATTTATACAGATATTGATCGCGATGGGGTGCTTTCTGGCGTGAACATAGATGCTACAGCTAATATAGCAAGAGCTTTGACTACCCCTATAATAGCTTCGGGTGGGGTCTCTTCACTGAAGGATTTAATATCTTTGAAGCCATATGAGTCTGATGGTGTTGTGGGTGCCATTAGTGGCCGTGCTTTATATGATGGTCAACTGGACTTGAAAACAGCTTTAAAATTTCTAGGAAACTAAAGTTTATGTTAAAAATAAGAGTTATCCCCTGTCTTGACGTTAAAGATGGCCGTGTTGTTAAGGGAGTAAACTTTGTTGATTTACGTGATGCTGGGGATCCAGTTGAGCAGGCAAAAATATATGATTTTGAGGGGGCAGATGAGCTGTGTTTTCTAGATATAACGGCATCTAGTGATAATAGAGATATTATTTATGATGTTGTTTCCCGTACAGCAGAAGCCTGTTTTATGCCCCTTACAGTAGGCGGGGGTGTGCGAGACCTTGATGATATTCGTAAGTTACTTCGGGCTGGTGCGGACAAGGTTTCAATAAATACTGCTGCAGTAACCAGACCTGAATTTGTTCGAGAGGCAGCTGAAAAATTTGGCAGCCAATGTATTGTGGTGGCTATTGATGCAAAATCGACTGGTTTTGGAGGATGGGGAGTATTTACTCACGGGGGTCGTGTATCAGCTGATTTGGATGCTGTTGCATGGGCAAAAAAGATGGAGTCATATGGTGCGGGTGAAATACTTTTAACGTCAATGGATCGTGACGGCACTAAGGCCGGTTTTGACATTGATCTCACACGTAAGATAGCTGACACAGTTTCTATCCCATTGATTGCTTCAGGAGGAGTTGGTTCTTTAGAACACATGGTAGATGGTGTAAGTAAAGGTCACGCCTCTGCTGTTCTAGCTGCATCTATATTTCATTTTGGTGAATATTCTATATCAGAAACAAAAGAGTATATGGCGGCAGCTGGGGTCCCTGTTAGATTTGATGTTATAAATCGGAGGACAATTTAGGTGGTTAGTAACGAAACTCAACCAGCTCTCGAAAAGCTTTGCCAAATAATTAACGACCGTCAAAGGGCATCCGCTGACACTTCTTACACAGCTAGACTATTAACGAGTGGCACTGCTCAAATAGGTGCGAAAGTTACAGAAGAAGCTGAAGAGGTTGTTTTTGCCGCTTTAGAGGAAGGACCAGACGCACTTATACGAGAGAGCGCAGATCTGCTATACCATTTGTGTGTTTTATGGGTTGATCAAGGCATAAAGCCTGCTGATATATGGTCAGAGTTGTCTGATCGTGAAGGAGTTTCCGGGTTAGTTGAAAAATCATCTAGGCCTAAAAATGGAAATGAGAGTTAAATAAGATGCCCTATGACAACCAAAATATTTTTGCTAAAATTCTTCGTGACGAAATCCCTTGTAAGAAAGTTTGTGAAGATGAATATGCTCTGGCATTTCAGGATATAAACCCACAAGCTCCAGTGCATATTCTTGTAATACCTAAAGGTGAGTATAGATCTCTACAAGAATTTACTACAAACGCAAATGATCATGAAATTGCTAGTTTTATGCGTATGGTATCGCAAGTAGCGAGTGATTTTGATATAGTTAACTCCGGTTATAGAATTATAGCCAATAATGGCGAAAATGCTAACCAGGAAGTACCCCATTTTCACGTCCATGTATTGGGAGGCAAGAACCTTGGCCGGATGATTGAAAATAAGGAATAAATAGAGGGCAGTATAATGGATTATGAAAGTTTTACTCTTACCGAGATGTCTGCAGCATGCGGTGGGGTTATAGAGGGAATTGATTTATCAACAGAGCTCACTAATACACAGTTCAACGAAATACATAACGCATTACTTGACCGTACTGTAATAATATTTCGGGATCAAAAAATTAGCTCTTATCAGCAAGTGGAGTTCGCTCGACGTTTTGGTGAACCGCAGCCGGCGGCGGTTTCGGGCTTTGAAAAAAGTCCTGATTACCCTGAAATAGATATACTGGAATATGATTCTGAAAACCCTCCGCACGTAACGCGTGATCTTTGGCATACAGATTTTGTAGGAAGGAAAAAACCAACCCTTGGAACTGTGTTATATGCTAAAGACATTCCCCCCTTAGGAGGAGATACAATTTGGGTTAGTACTGTTGCGGCTTATGAAGCTTTGTCTGACCGCATGAAGGCACATATAGATGGGCTTTGGGCTTACCATGATTCATATCAACCTTATGATGAGCATGTAAGGCCTGAGATGTGGGATGGAGAGGGAACAGATTCCATTAAAGATCAGCGAGCATCTTATCGCCCAGCATTGCACCCAATAGTAAGAACTCATCCGGTTACGGGAAAGAAGGGTTTGTTCGTCAATGAGTCCATGACCTCTCTAATTAAAGGCCTAGATAAACGTGAAAGTGATTTTCTACTCAGATATCTATTTGATTATTTAAAAACACCAGAATTTAATTATCGTCACAAATGGCAAACTAATGATCTTGCAGTTTGGGATAATAGGTTGTCACTTCATTATGCTCTGTTTGACTACACTAAGCATCGGTTAATGCACCGGATTGTTATTCAAGGTGATGTTCCTTTCTAAAGTGTTATTTTTTATTGCATGATTTAAGGAGAAAAAAATGGAGATTGGAAGTAAAAATCTTATAGTAGTTCATCCAGATGAGTTAGAGTGGGAGGACGACACAGAACTTTTTACCCTACCAAAAGGCGTTCAGGTTAAAATGTTTTCTTATGACCCCGAGACCGGCAGAAGAGATTTTTATGTTCGTTTTCCTATAGGATATACAGAACCCCGACATACTCACAGAGGCTGGCATAGTAACTTAATAGTAGAAGGTGAAATGCATGTAGACGGAAAAATTTTAAAGCCCGGCGACTATCTATTTGGTCCAGGTGATGAAATAGCCCATGGGCCGCTTAGTTATCCGCTTGGTTGTATAATATTTACTAGTTTTTATGGTCCTACTGAACATGCCCATTAGAGCAAGGTAAAAAATACAATAGATAGACTTATGCTGCTATTAAAGATTAAGGGCAGTGTTTCAACCAGGACTTTCTTATTGGGTTTATTATAATACCTAGAAACCAAATAAATGTTCTGGGTTTGTGGAAAGAATTTGCTCACGCGTTTTTTTATCAGGGACCCATTCAAGCATAAGATCTAGAAGATCGCCATCATTCGGCATAAGTTCAAAGTGATCAGGATGTGGCCAGTCAGATCCCCAAATTAATCTTTCAGGGGCTCTTTTCACTAGTTCTTGAGCAAATGGAAGCGTATCGGAGTATGGGAATCCCGATTGGGCGCTAAACCGATTTGGCCCTGAAAGTTTGACCCAGCACCTGCCTGTTTCAAGGCATTCTAATATTACTTTAAAACCAGGGCTATCGACACCATTTTTCGCTGGTTGCCACCCCATATGATCTATAACAAAATTACCTGGCACAGATAGAATCGAATCGCGCCAATCCAATGCTTCTTCTTCGCCCCTAAACCAGAACTGTGAGTGCCACCCTAGCTCGTGTATTCTATTAACCATTTTCATATCGACTACGGGGTTCCAGAGAAATGCGAATCTAGCACCAACAACGCCTACTTTATCTAGTATTTCTAGCTCTCCATCAGTTATATTGGGTGATGGCATGGCTACACCCTTAAAACGAGTAGGGTCGCGACAGAGTGCGTTTATCATATATTCATAGCAATGACCTTGCATAAGAGATTGCACTATAACACCACGAGAGATCCCTAATTTATCATGAAGTAATATTAAATCATCAAAGGTACTGTCCTCTGCTTCCAGTGGTCTATTTGGATTAAATGGAAACCTTGCCTGGGGTCCAAAAATATGGAAGTGCGTATCACAAGCACCAGGCGGAGTTTGTAATTTTGGTGATTTGGTGTTTCTATCGGGTGGTGGCGATAGTCTACGTTCCATGGTTTTTCCTCTACAGAGTGAAATATCATACCTTTTGTTGACCAATATCTTTTTGAGGTCAGAATAAATATGTCACAGATATGAGATGCGGTTAATATATGATTTAAAAAATTTAATATTGGAGCAATCTAAATTGGAATTTTGACAATTATATCTATTAGTCATATGCTTTTAATTATAAGTTTTAATAAATGATTATCTTGGGGGGAAATAATTATGGATGGAAGTGCACCAGTTGCTAAAATGCCAAAAACTGCTAAAGAACGCGGTAAGATTGCACCTGCAAAATTAGCTCATGTAGTTCTGCGCACACCACCAGAGCGGACACAGATGATGCTCGATTGGTACAAAGTTGTATTAGAAGGTGAGGCTATGTATGAAGCAGGTTTTGGGGGTTTTATAACCTATGATGACGAGCATCATCGAATTGCTGTTTTGGGTTTTCCTGGAATTAAGGAACACATAGATGGATATGCTGGCTTACACCATGTTGCTTTTACTTATGGAAGCCTTGGAGACTTAGTACATACCTATGACCGTCTTAAGGGTGAAGGAATTCTTCCTGAATTTACAATAAATCATGGTCCAACAACTTCTATGTATTATTTTGACCCAGATAAAAACCAGGTAGAGTTACAAGTCGATAATGTACCAGAGGAGAGGTTTTCGGAGTATTTTGATAACGGCGAATTTTCTTCTAATCCTATAGGTGTAAAATTTGATCCGGAAGAATTATTTGCAAGATATAAAGCGGGTGAGTCTGAGGATACACTTCTACAACGCCCTGATGGACCTCCTCCAGATCTAAGTGATTTTCCTGCTAATTAGAACTAGTTGATTTAGGGAACATAAAAAGCGGGTAAAACCCGCTTTTTATAATTTGTTACTACTTTAATTTAGACTCTATAGCATTCCAAATAAGGCTAGAAATATTTGTTCCGTCAAACCGGTCTATCTCTTGAATTCCAGTTGGCGAGGTTACGTTTATCTCTGTGAGGTAATCTCCAATAACATCAATACCTACAAAAATTAGTCCTAGTTCTTCTAGAGATGGCCCAATAGAATTACATATTTCTATTTCACGATCTGTTAGCTCAGTTTTTAAAGGTGTTCCTCCTACATGCATATTGGACCGAGCTTCCCCCTGTGCTGGTACTCGGTTGATTGCTCCTACAGGCTTGCCATTAACCAAGATAATACGTTTATCTCCGTTGCGCACCTCGGGTAAGTAGCGTTGGGCAATTATTGGCTCTGAATAATGGGTTTTAAATATCTCTAGTAGTGCTGTAAGGTTTTCATCATCAGGCTTGATATGAAATACACCGGCCCCTCCATTTCCATATAATGGTTTTATTATTATGTCTTGATATTCTGCACGAAATTTCTTTATTTCATTATCGTTTGATGTGATTAATGTCGGAGGCAAAAGTCCCTTAAAATGTGTTACAAATAGCTTTTCTGGCGAGTTTCTAACGGATATTGGATCATTAACAACTAGGGTTTTTGGGTGTATGTGCTCCAATATATGGGTAGTAGTTATATATGACATGTTAAAAGGTGGATCTTGTCTCATTAGAACAACATCAACCTCTGCGAGGTCAATGATGTGGATTTTACCTTTAGTAAAAAAGTTTGTGTCCTGCCTAGATAGTTTGAGAGGTTGAGCTAGGGCTATTACTTTGCCATCTTTTAAGCTTAGGTTTTCCGGTAAATAGTGAAATAACCTATATCCTCTTGATTGTGCTTCTAAAGCCAATGCGAATGTTGAATCTCCCAAAATATCAATAGACTCTATAGGGTCCATTTGAAGCGCGATATCTAGACTCATAAGATTTCTCCTAAGGTTAAAATACTAAATATATATCACAGGAGTTTTATATTTTTTATAATTGCAGGGGAAGTAGTGTTCGTCTAGCAATATAGACTAAATTAGCTGGTTCGTTTAATTTAAACTGTTGCGAATTTCATTGAGAATTTGTGTAACTTGATGTTTTTGGTTAGTTGAAGTTGAAATATCATAACAATGGTTGAAGGCTATTATTGCAGCCTGAAGACTCCCTAAATATTTATGTAGTATCCCAGCTTCGTACCATATTTCTGGTGATGACGGAGAAAATTCGAGCATGCTTTCAACCACAGTAAGTGCTTCGGTTATTTTTTTGGATTTTAGTAATCGTATTTTTTTATTGTTTTGAAGGCGAATTAGAATTTCTCGATTGCTCGCAGCTCGATAATGATTTGCTGATAGTTCTGCGTTATTTCCGAGTGTTTTTTTAATAAGTGCTCGCATATCGGGTGTTTCAATGGTTTTGCAGTCGTTAAAGGGATCGAAGATAGTTCGGTCCGCCCCATCTTCAATTCGCAATAAAAAGTGACCCGGGAAATTTAAGCCCTCAATATTCCATCCCTGTGCTCGGGCCGCGTGTATGTAAATTATACCTAGAGTTATAGGAAGTCCTTTTCGACGATCGATAACTTGAATTAGATTTGCATTTTGTAACGAATCGTAAGAATCGGTGTCTCCACAGTATCCGTACTCTGAGACCAATACTGATTTTAGGATATCAATCTGCTTTGTATCTGTTTGTTTTTTTTCTAGATAAGATTCCTCTACCCTTTGAGTAATTTGTGATAGGTGTTTTCGATACCTATCTAGTGAAATATCAGGACGATCACGAGACGCCAATAAAAGAGCTGCTTCCCCTAAAGGAATAATTACATCCTTTATTTTACCAATTTCTTGTAGAGTGGGTTCATCCGATTCTGAAATTTTTTTCATTTTTTATATTAATTCTTACTACCCATCTTTTTTGATGGTTTTTGCAAGCGACGAGAGTCAGTACTTAATAAAACGTGGCTGATTACGTTTTTAACATCTGGAATATTCCGAGCAACCTGCAAAACTAGGTCGAGCTCCTCTTGGTTTTTAGCTATACCTAGTAAGTAGATAGTACCGGCAACAGAACGTGTTGAGTAATTTATTGATTGAATATTTTTTGCAAAAAGTAAGGCCGAGTCTAGGCGCGCATTAATTAGGGCGTCTCTTGCAAAAGTTTCTATGCCAATGTCTCTACTAACCTGAATTTCATTTATAACTTCTCGCACGTACTCAGGCTGCCATGAGAGGCGTACAGCACGATCGGCCATTTCATTGTTGGGAACATGTCCTGTGAGAAGTACTCTGCCTTCATATACTTGTAAGCTAACTAAGTTATAGAGCTCAAGCCCGGCGCTAAGCCAACGATTATTGATTTCAACCCTAATTCCTAAATCTTTGGCTGCCCCTTTTATGCCTCTCTCTTCATAAGCAGCCACCCCTGCAGTAGCCCCGGCGCTCAGTACAACCCCAGTTGGTGTGCAAGATGAAAGAAAGAATAAAGAGAGAAATACCGCTAAGGAAAAACTAATAATATATTTTTTAGTAATTATAGTTTTTATTATGTTGTCCATTGCTGAAATCCAATTTTAATGAGTGTAAGGCAAGCCTTAGTTATTAGGTAATAATTTTAGAAATCTACAAATATTTTCTTGAATAAATTAGTTAGTATTGGCGCTAATATTTATTGAACATTATTCTAGTTTTAACTTGTAACATAAATAGCGCTCTTAGTGTATAATTCTTGGGATGCTAGGACTATTATCGCTATGATGAATCAAGAGATGTAATGGCCAAAGCGCGCTTGTATACTTCTCTCTTAGGTCTGTCATAGCTTAGAGCTATTTTCTCCACTGAATCTCGCAAACTCATTTCTGATAATGCCTTTATTAACTCGGAATCAATTGTGGCATTATCAATGATTTTTTCTGGCGCTGGAGGCCCAATAATTAGAACTATTTCTCCCCTTAACTGACCTACAGTATTTAATTCATTTAATAATGTTTCGATTGTACCCCTGCGCACTTCTTCGAATTTTTTGCTTATTTCTCTTACAACTGCTGCGGGTCGATTTCCATATATATTGGCCATTTCTTTTAAAGTCAGAGAAAGCCGACGAGGTGATTCATAAAAAATTAATGTAGCTGGAATAGTTGCAAGCTGACAAATGCGGTTCTTTTTTGCCGTTTGTTTAGGGGGCAAAAAACCAGCGAAGAAAAAGCTATCAGTTGGTAAGCCTGAAAGTGTAAGAGCTGCTATAGCCGCAACTGGTCCCGGTGTAGTGGTTATCGGTATATCTTCGGCAATGGCAGCTTGAACGAGCCTGTAACCAGGATCAGAAATTAAGGGGGTTCCAGCGTCACTTATAAGTGATACTATTTCATTTTTTTTTAGTCGCTTAATAAGGCGTGGTAGTGCAATATTAGCATTGTGTTCATGATATGCTGTTGTTGGTATGTTAATATTATAATGAGATAACAATCGACGCGTAATTCGAGTGTCTTCACAGGCTATTAAGCTCGAGCTTTTAAGCGTTTCAATCGCTCGTAAAGTTATGTCACCGAGATTACCAATTGGTGAGGCAATAATGTATAGACCTGGTTTGATTGAAGATTGAAATGGTTGCTGTGACACTTTTGGTTCGTTAGGCTTGATGAGCCGCTTACTCGACCGGCGGGCCTTTATCGAACTTTTTGAAATGGGGTGGCGAGGTGTCACGGTTTCTAAATTTCCTAACTAACATGGAGCGAAAGTCACTCCATTTTATATATCTCTCGTTAGTAACCTTGTTTCTATTTGGTTGTGAAAATCCAGATATATCGGAAATATCATCTAACAACCAAGAAATACCAAAAATTAAAACGCCCGATACTAGTAAGCAGCTTTTGATTGCTCCCAGTCCTATACCCAAACCGCCTGTAGTAATAGAGCGTAAAGAAATACAAACTCCAGCTAAAGTACCAGAGCTTACTGAATCTAACAAACCTCCTTTATTAAAGCAGCCTAATATTAAAATTAATAAATTAGGTAAATTAATAGTTGGAATTCTAGTTCCTATGACAGGAAATGCAGCATTATTCGGGCAAGACCTTCTCTCGGCATCCCAAATGGCACTATTTGATTTGAATAGCAGCACTTTAGAATTCAGGCTATACGATACAGGAGGACAGGTAAATAAAGCCAAGGAGGCTGCATCAGCAGCTCTTGATGATGGCGTTTCAATTATTCTTGGTCCTCTATTTTCTAATACAACACTCGCAGCTGCTGAAGTTACCAGAAAGTATAAAATCCCGATGCTAACGTTTTCAAATAATCGTAGAATTGTTGGTGACGGAGTATTTGCTATGGGATTTTCACCAGAAGAACAGGTTAGAAGGATTATAAGTTATTCCCAAAGTCAAAACTTTAATAAATTCTCAGCTTTGGTTCCTGATAATTTATATGGGAAGCGGATGGTCGCGGCATTAAAGGGGAGTATAAAGGAAGAAAATAGCCTTTCAAAAGAGGTCGCTTATTATCTTGAAGAAACTCAAAACTTAACAAGAACAATAAAGAAATTTGCTAATTATACTAGGAGACGTAATGAACTATTATATCAGCGTCGTAAGTTAGCAGATCGTAAAGATGATATTTCTAAACGAGCTCTTCGGAGGTTAGAGAAGTACGAAACATTAGGTAAGGTAGGTTTTGATGCCCTGCTTTTACCAGCTGATGGCAAACAGGTATTACGTATCGCGCCGCTACTAGCTTTCTATGATATTGATCCTTCCCAAGTTAAATATCTGGGAACTTCAAATTGGGCAGAGAAATCCCTCAATACTGAGCCAAGCTTAGTTGGGGCCTGGTTCGTTGCTCCATCAATCAAGAAACGAAAATTCTTCATCGATAAGTTTAAGAAGAACTTTGGACGTGTACCTACTCGACAAGCGTCTTTGGCATACGATTCAACTGCTTTGGTTGGTTTTTTAGCACAAAGAGCTTTAATGGCTAATAAACTTGGAGTAGATACATTTTCTACCGAGGCTTTAACTAATCCCAATGGTTTCGCGGGTGTCGATGGAATTTTTCGATTGCTTTCTTCTGGTTTGGTCGAGAGAGGTCTCGCGATTTTTGAAATTGAAAATGATGGTACGAAAAAAATTGACTCAGCTCCCGTAACTTTTAAGAAGCTCACTAATTAATAGAATTAGGTTTATTTAATAAACTGGATATTACTGAATCCAATCGCTGTCTGCCGGAGAAAGTAGCCAGTAGTTTGCTACTGTCGTGAATTATAAAGCCTCCTTCTTGTAATCGTTTAGATGCATCTGAATCTATGATGTTATTCAATTTAGTGCCAGTGCGGTTTAAAAAATTCTGTGCGTCAATTCCATTACTGACCCTAAGGCCCATTATTATCATTTCATTAATTACAGAATTTGTGTCTAGGGGTTGGTGCGTTTGTGTAGCATGGCCGTTTTCCTCTACGCGGCGAAGCCAGATCTCAGGAGCTCGGTGTTGTCTGGTGGCGTATATACTGCCATTTATAGTTATTCTCCCATGAGCTCCGGGGCCAATACCTATATAGTCTCCATATTGCCAATAAACTAAATTATGTCGGCAGGCTTCACCTGGTGAGGCGTGATTAGAAATTTCATAGGCATACATGCCAGCATTAGATAAAACCTCTTGGGTTATCTCATACAGTGAAGCTGAAGTGCCTTCATTAGGAAGCTTTAGGGCCCCTCGGGCTAATAATAGATAAAAAGGAGTTCCTGGTTCTATAGTTAGTTGGTATACTGATATATGATTTCTTGCCATTTTTATGGCTTTTTGGAGTTCATTCACCCACATTTCAACGGATTGCTTGGGCCGATTATATATTAGATCGAAAGAGTACCTATCGAAAGTGCTACCTGTCATATCTATTGCTTTTTCTGCCTCTAAAAGAGTATGATTTCTCCCTAAAAAATTCAATGCATCATCGTCTAATGCTTGGACTCCAAGACTAACGCGGTTTATTCCAGCTCTAGCAAACTCCTTAAATCTATTTGATTCTGCAGATGTGGGATTAGCTTCCAGGGTAATTTCTGTGTTTGTGTTAATGTTAAAATGTTTTTCTATTTCGTTAATAATTTTCTCAACTATACTAGGAGGCATGAGTGATGGAGTGCCGCCACCAAAGAAAATACTTTTTACGACCCTTTTACCCGTAATTCTTGCGTAGTATCTCAGTTCTTTGACTAGTGATGTTTGCCACTGAATGTAGTTAATATTATCCCTAACATGACTATTAAAATCACAATAGGGACAAAGTGAAAGACAGAATGGCCAGTGTATATAAATTGCCACCGTTTTCGGTGTTTCTATTTTATCAACCATTTTTTTGTAAAAAACAGCTTTCAAGCATTTTACTGAAAGCAATGGCTCTATGTGATATGTTTTGTTTTTCCATTGGCTCAATTTCCCCAAATGTACACGTATCACCTAATTTTTGAAAAATAGGATCGTACCCAAATCCTTTTGTACCTCTAGGGGGCCATGTAATCTTTCCATTTAGATGACCTTCGAAAGTTTCTATGTGACCATCTGGCCAGCTAAGTGCTAGTGCACAGGTAAATTGTGCTGTCATATCATCATGACTAGTTAACTCATTATGGATTCGTTCCATTGCAACAGTAAAATCCCGGCCTTTAGTTGTTTCTGCCCATCTCGCTGAGTATATTCCGGGCGCTCCTGAAAGGGCATTAATGGAAAGGCCACTATCGTCAGCGAGCGCTGGAAGACCGCTATTACTAGTTGCTGATATTGCTTTTATTTTGGCGTTTTCTATAAAGGTTAAGCCATCTTCTATGGGTTCAGGAAGCTGAAGTCCGATAGAGTTTTTAACAGTTATTCCCAGGGGAGCCATAAGCTCTGTTATCTCGTCTATTTTGCCTAAATTATGGCTAGCTATTACTAGTTCATCATAAATAAACTTTCGACTCATAATAATTTAATCCCACCTTATTTAAATCAAAGCTTAATTAAACTTTAAGAACATTACGTTGAATATTAGTTAGGTGTTTTGTCCCCTCTCCAGCTAATCCCAGTAAGTTGATGAACTGCGCGCGCGTGAAGGGTCTATCTTCAGCGGTGCCTTGCACCTCGATGATGCGGCCTTTACTAGTAAACACGAAATTAGCATCAGCTTGAGCATTGGAGTCCTCATCATAGTCTAAATCTAATACGGCCTTTCCTTCATAAAGGCCGCATGAAACTGCAGCAACCATATCATTTATAGGAAAAGCATCTATCTCTCCAGCGAGTAAAAGTTTTTCACAGGCTTGATGAAGGGCAACATAGGAGCCAGTAATTGCGGCTGTTCTTGTACCACCATCCGCTTGTATAACATCACAGTCTATACGAATTTGCCTTTCCCCCAGGACTTGCATATCGACTGCTGCTCGTAAACTTCTGCCGATAAGCCTTTGGATCTCCTGTGTCCGACCGGATTGTTTTCCGCGGGCTGCTTCTCTTGCAGTTCGAGTATGAGTTGAGCGCGGCAGCATGCCATATTCAGCGGTAATCCACCCGCTTCCGCTTCCACGCATCCATGGCGGCACCCTATCTTCTATAGTAGCAGCACAAAGGACATGAGTGTTACCGAATTGTGCAAGACAAGAACCTTCGGCGTATTTAGAAGCATTAGTTTTAAGTATGATTTTTCGCATTTCGTCTGGCATACGGCCAGAAGGTCGTTTGAAGCTTTTATTCATTGAGCTGTCCCATGTTTATCTGAATCTTATTTCCATATAACTTTTTATGAAATCTAACTATTGGCAGGTTATGCGTCCAGCAGATGCAAGAGAAGATATTTGGTTTTAAGTTTATCTTGATTAGCGGCATTGCTGACCTTAAGTAAATAGTTAACTATAATAATCAATAATTATTAAATACGCTAATTAGGCAATTTATAATGAGCCGTATAATTCCAGACCTAAACACTAGAAGCCGAGAGATTCTAAGGAAAATTATAGACGCTTACTTGGAAACAGGAGAAGCTGTTGGGTCGCATACGTTATCTAAGCGACTAGGACTTGAATTATCTCCCGCTACTGTTCGCAATGTTATGTCAGATTTACAAGACGCAGGCTTGCTTTATTCACCACATGTCTCCTCAGGGAGATTGCCAACTGAAGCAGGGCTTCGATTTTTTGTTGATGGTTTATTGGAAGTTGGACGTTTGACTGAGCATGAGAGATCTTCTATTGAATCACAGTGTGCTGCACAGGGTCGAAATTCTCAGAAAACACTAGAAGAGGCGAGCCGCGTTTTATCGGGTCTAAGTAATTATGCTAGTTTGGTGGTTGTACCAAAGGCAGACGTGCGTCTCAAGCACATTGAATTTGTTGCTTTGGGCCCAGATCGTGCATTAGTAATATTAGTTACCGATGACGGAGCTGTTGAAAACCGGGTTATTGATATACCTGTTGGTATGCCGGCATCAACAATAGTAGAGGCGACTAATTTTCTTGCAGCGCGTATGGTTGGCAAGACTCTAGAAGAGGGACAGAATCAAATTGCTGCAGAACTATCAGCTCATAGACAAGAGCTTGGTATTTTAACACAGCGACTTGTCGAAGCTGGTATGGCTACAAGTGCCGGGGATGGATCTGGTGCAGTCCTAATTGTTAGCGGGACAGAACGTTTGCTCGATGATGTACAGGCAGTCGAAGACCTAGAAAGGGTTCGTGCTTTATACGGTGCCCTTGAGACGAAAGAATCTTGGTCATGGCTACTTGATGCAACCCGTGGTGGCGAAGGGGTACAAATCTTTATAGGAGCAGAAGATGAGTTATTTAACCTTACCGGTTGTTCTGTGGTAGTCGCACCGTATACCAATAGTAAGGAACAAATAGTCGGGGCTATTGGAGTGATAGGTCCTACAAGGTTAAATTATGCAAGAGTAATACCGGTCGTTGATTATACTGCAAAGGTAATTGGTCGGTTGATAGGCTGATGAGCGGCCCCACAGCCGGGCTTTTAATTGTTAGAGGTAGTAAAGTAAATGAGCACCCAAGATAATCAGGATAAACAAACTGAAGAATCGTTGTCTTCTAATATTATGCCAGAAAATGACACTGATAATATAATTTTAGATGCCGAAAAAGAAGAAAATGAAGTTAAAACTAATATAGAATCTGAAGCAATCACCCTTGATCCAGTGGATACGGAATCTCAAATTACTAAAATGGAGAAAGAAATTGCTGATTTAAAAGATAAATTATTACGTTTTATGGCAGAAGCTGAAAACGTTCGAAAGAGAAGTGAACGACATTTAGCTGAAGCGCATAAATATGGAGTGGCAAACTTTGCCCGTTCTATACTTACTGTTGCGGACGACCTATCTCGTGCTTTACAGGCTGTGCCTGAAGATCAACGTGGTGGTGAAGGGCTATTGCAGACTTTGCTTGGTGGGGTAGAGGCGGTCGAGAGAGAGTTGGTTAAGGTCATGGATACAAATAATATTAAGCGTATTGATCCCTCTGGAGAGCCTTTTGATCCAAATTTTCATGAGGCAATGTATGAAGTGCCTGATAGTGGATTTTCTAATGGTACAGTCGCTCAAGTAGTGCAACCAGGCTATCGTTTGCATGACCGTTTGCTTAGGCCAGCTAGAGTTGGGGTTGCGAAAGATGCGGAAGAAAAGACTGGTAATAATAATGACGTGGAAAATTAATAGTTGCATAAATTGTAGTTATTAATACTAAAACCTATAAACATAAGCTAAGTATGCATTTTTTTGTTTTTAAAGGCATATTTTTTTAAAAATGTATTAGTAAAATATTTATTAAAAACCTAGTAACATTGAATCTAGTGGTTGAAGAAACTCTCTTGCTTTCCTATATGTGCCGGAGTTACTAAGCAAGCTTGTTTGTGCCATGTATTTTTCAACAAGCTGGGGGTTAGAAAGGGAGTCGGTCGGGACTTTAGTTGCCTACCGAAATAGCGAGGATAATATGGCAAAAGTTATAGGTATTGATCTGGGTACAACAAATTCTTGTGTGGCTGTCATGGATGCTGGACAAGATAAAGTTATTGAGAATGCTGAAGGCGCGCGTACTACGCCGTCTATGGTTGCATTTTCTGATGATGGTGAACGGCTCGTAGGGCAGCCGGCCAAGCGCCAGGCTGTTACTAATCCAGAAAATACTTTATTTGCAATTAAGAGATTAATCGGTCGAAGAGCCGATGACCCAGTGACTGAGAAAGATAGAAACCTAGTTCCCTACGAAATTGTTAAGGGTGAAAATGGAGATGCTTGGGTTAAAGCTCAAGGCAAGGATTATAGCCCTTCTGAAATTAGTGCCTTTATACTACAAAAAATGAGGGAAACTGCGGAGGCATTTCTCGGTGAAGAAACACCTCAAGCCGTTGTGACTGTACCCGCCTATTTTAATGATTCACAAAGACAAGCCACTAAGGATGCTGGAAAAATAGCCGGAATTGATGTGTTGCGTATCATAAACGAACCTACTGCAGCGGCGCTAGCATATGGACTTGATAAGAAAGATGGCGGAACCATCGCTGTATACGATTTAGGTGGTGGAACCTTCGATGTATCGGTTCTAGAAATAGGCGATGGTGTTTTTGAGGTAAAATCAACAAATGGGGATACGTTCCTGGGTGGAGAGGATTTTGATGCTCGCATAATTGAATACTTGGCTGATGAATTTAAAAAAGAACAGTCTATTGACCTTCGGCAAGATAAATTAGCTTTACAACGTTTAAAGGAGGCTGCTGAAAAAGCTAAAATTGAACTCAGCTCTGCCACTCAAACTGAAGTTAACTTGCCTTTTATAACTGCTGATCAAGCGGGTCCAAAGCATCTGAATATTAAACTAACCCGTGCAAAACTCGAGGCACTTGTTGAAAATTTGGTTCAGCGAACGATTGATCCGTGCAAGGCAGCATTAAAAGATGCAGGATTATCGGCCGGAGAAATTGATGAAGTTATTCTTGTTGGCGGAATGACTCGCATGCCAAAAATCCAAGAGATTGTTAAAAATCACTTTGGTAGGGAACCGCATCGAGGTGTGAATCCGGATGAAGTTGTGGCGATTGGCGCTGCAATCCAAGGTGGGGTTTTGGCGGGCGATGTTAAAGATGTTTTATTACTGGATGTAACCCCTCTATCTTTAGGTATTGAGACCTTAGGAGGTGTTTTTACTCGGTTAATAGATCGTAATACCACTATACCAACAAAAAAGAGCCAAGTTTTTTCTACAGCTGAGGATAACCAATCTGCAGTCACAATCCGTGTTTTCCAAGGAGAACGTGAGATGGCAGCTGATAATAAAATACTAGGACAGTTTGATCTAGTTGGAATTCCCTCCGCCCCTCGCGGGGTGCCACAAGTTGAGGTTGCTTTTGATATAGATGCTAATGGAATTGTTAATGTGTCTGCAACAGATAAAGGAACGGGTAAGGAGCAGCAAATACGAATTCAAGCATCAGGGGGCCTCTCTGATGATGATATTGATCGTATGGTGCAAGAAGCTGAAGAACATGCAGAGGATGATAAGGCGCGGCGTGCAGAGGTTGAGGCTAGAAATCACGCCGAAAGCCTTGTAAACCAGGTGGAAAAAAGTCTTTCTGATCACGGTGACAAAGTTACTGATGAAGAAAAATCAGGTATCGAGGGTGATATTGTAGGTTTGAAAGAAGCTCTAGAGGGCGAGGATTCTGCATTAATAACAGAAAAATCTGAAGCATTAAGCATGTCGTCCATGAAACTTGGTGAGGCAATCTATAAAGCTGAACAAGCGGCAGCTGAAGCAGGGCCAGGGGAATCAGATGCATCAATGGGCTCAGATGATGATGGAATAGTTGATGCTGATTTTGAAGAGGTAGAGAATGAAGATGACAAAAAGGATCAGTCATCTGCCTAATCACAATGTTGTTGCCAAATCCTAAGCTGGTCCTTCACTTCTGTTTATCCTGCGGACTCATTTGTCTAGGGGGGGCGAAGGTTAGCTCAGGTTTATGTTGAGCGGGGGGCACACTTATGGAGTAAACATTATGGACTTTGTCCAAGCTTGTA
>JAQWSA010000045.1 GCA_029243445.1 Alphaproteobacteria bacterium | reverse complement strand
ATACATCCATTTATAACCTAATGAACAATACATATGATAATTGTAGCTATTTGCTATAATAACACTAGGGGATTTCTATAGCATAAGAGGAAACTGGTGGTGTTTTTGTTATCAGATTGTTTGACTTCAGAAACTTGGCGAAACGATGATATCTATTTTTATCTAAAGCTCCTGGACGTAAAGCAAAGCGTGGTAGTGTATCCCTCCAAGCCCTTTTATTTAACTCATTATCAAGATCTTTATGATTTTTTATGAAAAGTTTCCATGCTTCATTAGGGTGATTAATAATGTATTGTGTTCCTGCTTCTACAGCTTCAATAAAATAGCGTAAACGCTTATCATCAAGTCTATCATTTTTAGCTACTAATATCAGTTCGTCATAAGGAGGTATTCCTTCTTCCTCCAGAAATAAGGCACGTCCGGGACGACCTAAAATATCCATCTGATTAAGTTCAAAGTTTCGGAAAGCACCTATTACGGCATCTACCTGACCACTCATAAGGGAAGGTGAAAGGGAAAAATTTACATTTATTAAGGTAACATCTTTAAGTGTTAATCCGTGTTTCGCTAACATGGAACCTAGTAGCGCATCTTCAAAGCCTCCAACAGAAAAACCAATCTTTTTTCCTTTGAGATCGGCAATTGATTTAATTGTACTACTTTCTAGAAAAACAATTGAGTTTAATGGTGTAGCAATGAGAGTGCCAATTCTTGAAAGAGGTAATCCAGCATTGATTTGTAAATGTAGCTGTGGCTGATAGGATACTGCTATATCAGCGCGCCCTGCTGCCACCAGTTTTGGAGGATCATTAGGGTCGGCTGGGGCAATTAATTCTACTTCAATATGACGTTTGGAGAATTCACCTCGTTCTAATGCAATAATTAAAGGGCCATGATCTGGGTTTACAAACCAGTCAAGTAATACAGTCATTTTTTCTGATGCTATAACTTGCGTTGACATTGTAATTAGCCCGATACTCATCAATGAGATAATAATTTTTTTCATTAAACTGACTCCAGTATCAAATATTCAGATTGCATGTGATGGATCACTTTCGCTTTGCCAGGAGATTAACCTACGTAGAAAAGCATCAATAACGAAATAAATAGTGGTTGCTACCAAAGCTAAGACAAATAAGGCTGCAAACATTGCGTCTGTTTGCACCTGTCCGTTCATCAACAACATATAATAGCCAAGACCAGCTGATGAACCGACCCATTCTCCAACGACGGCTCCAATTGGTGCTACAGCTGCGGCAACGCGTAAACCTGAAGCAAAAGCAGGCATAGCTGCAGGTAATCGTATTTGACGTAATATGCTATACTTTGTTGCACCCATGGTTTGAGCTAAATCTAGCCAACCACTTTCTGTACGTCTTAGCCCGTCGTAGAAAGCTGCGGTAACTGGAAAATAAATAATTAGTGTTGCCATAACTACCTTTGGAAGAAGACCGTATCCAAGCCACAACACGAGTATAGGGGCTAAAGCAAAAACTGGGATCGCTTGAGTGACTACTAGTACTGGTAAAAGCCAAGACCTAGCAGGTCGATAATAAGACATTATTAGAGCACTCATAGCTCCAAAAGCTGCTCCGAATATTAATCCAAGAAGTATCTCTGTTATGGTAATTCGTGCGTGCCATATTAGTATATTTACGCGTTCCACGGCTGTTGTTAATACATCAATAGGAGAAGGTAAAATAAAGGATGCAACCCCAGTCAGACTAACTATTAACTGCCATAAGACAATAATCCCTATGAAAACTATTATAGGGCGTAAAAATTTCTTTGGATTCTATCTTTTGATGCCGCTTCTGCCGCATAACTAAGTTGATTAAGAATTTCTAAATGGAGATTTCGAAGTTCTGGCTTGGTGGGGTCTCGTGGTGTATCCCCAGGTGGATGAATCACTTTACCAAGGTGTGCTGGCCTGCCTTTTAAGATATGAATATTATGACCTAGTCTAAGTGCTTCTAGTGGGTCGTGAGTTACTTGAAGAACCGTACGCCCCTTTAAAAGATTGGATGCTAATTCCTGGAGTCGAGACCTTGTAATAGCGTCTATTGCTGAGAAAGGTTCATCCATTAATACTACTGGCCTTCCTTCCATTAAAGTACGAGCTAAAGCAACTCGTTGTCTCTGTCCACCTGATAAAGTTCCCGGAAGCGATTCGGAACGCTGATCTAAACCGACGTCCACTAGAAGTGACTTTATATGTGAAAAGTCTATAGGTTCTTTTCGAAGTTTATTTCCTAGCGAAATATTTTCCGATACAGATAGCCAGGGTAATAATAAATCTTGCTGGGACATCCAAGAAATTAAATTGGTTGGGTTAGATCCATCGGAAGTCGTAATAGTTTTTGAATTTTTTATTTCTTCAAGTCCTGCGATCATTCTCAGCAGTGTAGATTTTCCAACACCGCTTGGTCCTAAGATGCAAGTCCATTTAGCTCCGACAATATCAGCAGATAGGTTCTTAAAAACAATGTTATTTTTATAAGCTAAGCTGGCATTAGTAATTTTAAGGCCAGTGGAAGGCCTTAAAGGAATATTTGAATAAGTATTTTTATTTTTTATCAGGTTTTTTTCATACATCTCAAGCCACGCATCCCTCCGCCGGTATTAGCCGGTTCAGGTTCCAGGGGTCGTCTCGACAATCGAGACCTCTCAGCAAGTAAATAGCTCCCCCACGTAGAAGTTATAATATGTGACCCTTGATGATAGTTCGTCAATGGCTGCTATGTAATAAAAATAGATAAATTATTATTATCAATAGATTATGAGTGCGGCTATAAGCTAAAACAATTAATTAATGCTAGAAAACTATATAGGTATTATGTGTAGAATCATGGGTAATTGGTCGAAATATAGTCAATCAGTATTTATGTGTAATGATATTTATCGTAGATCTACTTTTGATAAAAACCATCCACTTTCTATACCCAGAGTTCCTGCTACGGTAGATCTAATCAAAGCACTCGGATGGTTGCCTGAAAATGCTTACTACGAAAGTTCGATAGCATCCATTGAAGATCTATTACGTTTTCATGATTCTGATTATATAGAAGCACTTCGACAAGGAGAAAAGGGTCAGCCGCTATCAAAAGAAGTTAGAAGACTCTATAATCTTGGCAAGATAGAAAGCCCAATTCATGCCACAATGTTTACAAGACCGGCAATATCAGCCGGCGCTATGATAGATGCAGCTGACTTTTTAAGTTCTATTATTACTGATGACAGGCGGATAACTATTTATAGTCCAGCTAGTGGAAATCATCACGGTAGAAAAAATAGAGCTAGTGGATTTTGTTATCTTAATGATTTAGTTCTTGCTATTTTACGTTTGATAGATAACGGGATCACTAATATTTACTATATTGATTTTGATGCTCATCACGGAGATGGAGTGCAAGATGCCTTTTATAATGAAGATAAAGTTTTTACATTATCAATACACGAAGAAGGCCGCTGGCCATTCACTGGGGCCTTAGAAGATCGTGCTGGCGGTTGTGCACTAAATTTACCAGTGCCGTCTAATTTTAATGATAATGAAATGGATTTACTAGTAGATAAAGTCGTTATACCTATTGGCCAAAAATTGAAACCAGAAATAGTTATTATTCAGTGTGGAGCGGATTCTTTAGCGGATGATCCTTTAAGTAAATTAAAGCTAACAAATCATTCTCTTTGGAGAGCTGTGCGTTTGTCTGCTTCTCTTTCAAATAAAGTTATCGTAACAGGCGGTGGTGGTTATAATCCTTGGAGCGTTGCTCGTTGTTGGGCTGGTGTTT
This sequence comes from Alphaproteobacteria bacterium, assembly GCA_029243445.1. Next base: position 3,521 of record JAQWSA010000045.1, on the reverse strand, counting down.
GGGCTACACTGAATAATTATGATATACCAAAAGAATTGCCTCAGGCAGCAGAAATGGAGCTTCGTAAACTTAAGTGGTCAAGGTCGGCTGGACGCAATCCCCCTGAACATTGGTTTACTACTCTATCTGATACAAGAAAAAATCTACCAATTCGTGACAAAATTAGAAACATTATTGAAACTGTAAATGAGAAATGTTAACTGCTTACCCTCCATTTTTTAAAACTTTATTTGTACGGAGTTACAGTAGTAAATTACTCTTATTTACTTTAATTTTTTTAATGACCTTAAGTATCAATGATATAAAAGGACAATCACCTGTTAATTTTATTAAGTCTAAACTTATAATTGAATCAAATATTAAAAAGTATGAATTTGTTGTGGATGTAGCTTTGTCACCGTCTCAACAAGCACGTGGTTTAATGTTTCGTCATAAATTAGATACAAGCTCTGGCATGCTTTTTTTTCATCAACGAGAAAGGGTGGCTAGCATGTGGATGCATAATACATACATTCCTCTTGATATGTTATTTATTGATTCTAGTGGGAAAATTGTTCATATTTTTTATAGTGCAACTCCACACTCACAGGCTATTATTTCTTATGACCAACCAGTTCGTGCAGTACTGGAGTTAGCTGCGGGTGTAATAAATGCTCATGGTATTAAGGTCGGAGATAAAGTAAAAAATACACTATTTAACAATACTGATTAGTGAAACCATTAGAACTATCTGTATTTTATGAAGTTAAATAAAGAGATTTAATCCTTTTTAAATAATTAATAGGACTTAAAATGGTTAAATTGGCTTTAATAATAAAAAAAATATAACAAATCGTCTATTTAAGTTTGCTCCAGCATATTAAAACGATTAGAAGGTTTTTACCGGGGCGTAGCTCAGCTTGGTAGAGCGCCTGCTTTGGGAGCAGGAAGTCGTTGGTTCGAATCCAGTCGCCCCGACCAAATTCCCGATTTATGTTGGGATAACAGTTTTAAGAATGTAGGAAATATGCGAGCCCGTATTTATCAGCCAGCCAAAACGGCCATGCAATCAGGACGAGCAAAAACTATCGAGTGGGTACTTGAATATGAACCAACCCGTCGACAGCAATTGGATCCTTTAACGGGTTGGGCGGGGTCTGGTGATACAATGTCTCAATTAAGGATAACTTTTGATAATATTAATGATGCAATTGCTTATGCCACTAAGCATGGAATTAATTATAGTATTCAGAAATCAAAAGATCGTGTTATTAGGCCTAAGGCATATGCTGATAATTTTGCAGTTTCGCGTAAAATACCATGGAGCCATTAATTTTCTATTAGGAAATATTATGACGGCTTAAGAAATACACTTAAGCCAATAGAATGTGGGCGCCCGTAGCTCAGCTGGATAGAGCGTCGGCCTTCTAAGCCGAATGTCGCAGGTTCAAATCCTGCCGGGCGCGCCATTCCTCATAAATGTATGAAATTGTTTAGAACATCAATTAAGTTTTCATGTTTTATTATTTTTCAATATTAATAATTTTATATGATCTGTAATTAGTTTTTATGGAAATTTTGTTAAATGAAAATAGAAAAATACATTAATACGCAATGTGGGCTTAAAAAGTATAATAAATTAAAAATAAAAACTGGAATATGGTCACAATTTAGACTTTATTGGTTCTTAGTTATTGCGATAATTAGAGACAGATTTCTTAAATTTTAGCTTTAGGATTTGATTTGCAAATGCAAAAAATAATATTGATGTTTATCATTTTGTATATTCTCAGTGGATGTTCTGCTTTGCGCACTGTGGTTTGGGTATTAACTTAGTAGGTAAATGGATTTGATGTATCAAAAACATTATTTAATACAAATTAAAGTATTAAATAATGTTTTTGCAATAATTACATAAATTAATATTTAGAGAATGCGATATAAATAATATTATATATCTATCTATTTGCATGGATGCATGTATGGGTAATGTATATTTGCTAGTTAGATTGGAATAAAATACCAGTGATAAAGCAATTATTTTGGGTCTTTGTTGTACTTCTAATTGGAGGTGGTGGGTATTTTTTTCTTGAAAGATCCAGACCTAATGATCCTGAACGAATTCCTATTGAAAAAGAGTGGGCCGTAGATACAACTAGGGTGCTTAAGACGGATATACAGCTGACATTAAATCTATCAGGTAAAATTGTAGCTGCTAGGGAAGCTGATTTAAGACCCTTTGTTGAAGGTCGAATTATTGAAATTGGAAATAACTTTCACGAAGGAGGCACAGTCTCTCGCGGAGAACTTCTACTAGCAATTGACCCATTTAATTTTGAAGCATTGTTAGCTGATGCTAAAGCGGCCTTATTAGAGAATAAATCGTCCAGAGAAGAAGTTTTGGTGCAAATAAGAAAAAATGATGCATTAAGTGAATCCTATAAAAAACAAGAAGAGCTAAGGAAACTAGAACTTGAAAGAAGAGTAAGTTTATCTGGAGAGGGTATTATTTCCAAGAAGGCAAACGATGATTCTAATATTGCCTATCTATCTTCTAGGCAGATTCGTATAGCTAATGATTACGAAACTAAGAGACTAAAAGCTAAAATTAAAAGATTAGATGCAGCAATATTAAGATCAGAGGTAAAAGTTGATATAGCTAAACGTAATCTGAGCGAGACTCTTTTAAAAGCACCGTTTGATGGCGTTCTTACTGATATATCTGTTGCAATTGGTAAGTGGGTAAATACCAGAGATTATGTAGCACAGATTATTGATAACATTAATTTAGAAGTATTGTTTCATATGAGTGATGAACAATATGGACGAATAACATCGCTTGGTGAGCTTAATGGTCGACCTGCATCGGTTATCTGGAGATCGGGTATTAATTCTATAGAATTGGAGGCTACTCTAAATAGAGCTGAAGGAGAATTTGACGCAGCATCCGGTGGAGTCTGGATCTATGCATCTATCCATCCCAATAATAAACTTAAAGCCCTCAGACCAGGAGCATTTGTACAAACTAAAACACCTGATATTGTGTATTCAAATTCTTTTCGGGTATTAGACTCCGCTATATATTCGGATGATACAGTATTCCTATTTAATGATGGACGTCTTGAGGAACGTGTTGTGAAAGTTCTTGCACGTGATGGCGCGCATTTAATTATTACCGGAAACATCCAAGACGGTGATTTGATTGTTACTACACGAATTCCTGAAGTTGCACCAGGATTGAAAGTGAGAACTAATTCAGAGTCATCACAATCGTGACTGGCAAGCTAGATAGTAAATCAAAAGCTTATACTGAAAGGGTCGCTCCACGTGGATTAATTTCAGTTTTTGCCCGCCATCCCACTGCTTCTAATTTATTAATTGCTATTATGTTAATTGCAGGTTTAGCAGGTATTTGGCGGATGAATACGCAGTTCTTTCCTGACTTTGGTCTCGATGTAATAATGGTAAATGTTAAATGGGAAGGGGCTAGTGCTCAGGATGTAGACCTTTCAATTGTTCAGTCAATTGAATCTGAAACTCGG
>JAQWSA010000044.1 GCA_029243445.1 Alphaproteobacteria bacterium | reverse complement strand
ACGATACAGGCTCACCTGAAGTGCAGGTTGCTGTTTTGACTGAGCGTATTATAAATTTGACTGAACACTTAAAAACCCACGCAAAAGATCATCACTCGCGCCGTGGTCTGCTGCTTATGGTGGGGCAAAGGCGTAGGTTGTTAAATTATACGAAACGCAAGAGTGAAGAACGTTATAAGGTATTAGTGGATCGTCTAGGACTCCGTCGATAATAATATTTTATAATGCTTATCTATAAATATGAAACACCGATTCGGTTGCGTAATTCGGCGACACCGATCGTACTCGTGCGGATCCACCGCGCACATGCTGCTTTAGGTTAAATAAACCAGTAGTATTTGATATCCCGCCAAGGTGCGGGTCAGTTATTTGAGAATGGCTCAGATGGCTGAAGTAAGTTGGGATAAATATATGTTTGATGTCGTTCGTAAAGAAATTGAATGGGGCGGAAGGCCGCTTATTTTTGAAACGGGCCGAGTTGCCCGACAAGCTGATGGAGCTGTTCTAGTTACATATGGGGAAACATCAGCTTTATGCACCGTTGTTGGGGCTAAAGAACCAAGAGCCGGACTGGATTTTTTTCCATTAACTGTTAATTATCAAGAAAAAACTTTTGCCGCAGGTAAAATTCCTGGTGGTTTTTTTAAACGTGAAGGGCGTGCAACAGAGAAAGAGACACTTACCTCTCGGCTTATTGATAGGCCGGTACGTCCATTATTCCATCCTAGTTTTCGTTGTGAAACACAGATTATAACAACTGTAATATCTCATGATTTAGAAAATGATCCAGACATTGTAGCTTTAGTTGGTGCATCCGCAGCTTTGACTATATCAGGCTTGCCTTTCATGGGCCCTATTGCTGGGGCGAGAGTTGGTTATATAGAGGGTGAGTATGTATTAAACCCATTAGCCGAACAAATGACTGATTCTCAGTTGGACCTCGTGGTTGCAGGCACCCGGGAGGGCGTCTTGATGGTTGAATCCCAAGCCAATGAGCTTTCCGAAGAGATTATGTTGGGAGCTGTTATGTTCGGCCATGAGGCCTACCAAGATGTAATTAATGCCATTATAGAATTAGCTGAACAGGCGGCTAAAGAACCACGGCCAATTGAGGAAACCCCTCAAGAAGTTATTGATTTAGCTGAGAAAGTACAAGAGCTGGGTGAGGCAGGTTTGCGGGAAGCGTATAAAGAAACTGTTAAGCAAGCACGCCAAGAAAAAATAACTGAGGCAAAAAAAGTAGTTATTGAGCAATTATCAGAAGAAGAAGAGAAAATTGTAAGTAGCCCCCTTAAAAATTTAGAAAAAGACATTGTTCGTCGTGATATTCTAGATACTGGCAAACGTATTGACGGTCGTGATACTACTACGGTTAGACCCATAGATTGTTTGGTTTCAATGCTACCGAGGAGTCATGGCTCTGCTGTTTTTACCCGCGGTGAAACACAAGCTATGGTAGTAACAACTTTGGGTACCGGTCAGGATGAACAGATAATAGATGCACTCGAAGGTGAGTATCGTGAGCATTTTATGCTGCATTATAATTTTCCACCTTATTCTGTTGGTGAAGCAGGTCGGATGTTTGGCCCAGGTCGAAGAGAGATTGGTCATGGAAAGTTAGCTTGGAGAGCTATACGCCCGTTATTACCCCCTAAGGAGGAGTTTCCTTATACTATCCGTGTTGTATCAGAGATCACCGAATCTAATGGTTCCTCGTCTATGGCTACTGTTTGTGGTAGCTCGTTGTCAATGATGGATGCTGGTGTGCCCTTGAAGGCTCCTGTAGCTGGAATAGCCATGGGTCTTATAAAGGAAGATGATGGCTATGCTGTTTTATCAGATATTCTCGGAGATGAAGATCATCTTGGTGATATGGATTTTAAAGTAGCAGGAACCGAAACTGGTATAACATCGCTACAGATGGATATTAAAATCACCTCTATAACTGAAGAAATTATGCAAATTGCGTTGGGGCAAGCAAGAGACGGTCGTTTACATATTCTTGGGGAAATGTCTAAGGCCCTCACTGAATCAAGAGGTGAGCTGTCAGCTCATGCTCCTCGTATAACTACAATGAATGTTCCGGCAGATAAAATTCGAGAAGTTATTGGAACAGGCGGTAAGGTAATACGAGAAATATGTGAAGAAACTGGCTGTAAAATTGATATTAATGATGAAGGACTAATTAAAATTGCATCTGCTGACGGCGATGCAGCACAGCGAGCGATGGATTGGATTAAGGATATTGTAGCTGAAGCAGAAGTTGGGGTTATATATACGGGTAAAGTTGTTAAGGTGATGGACTTTGGAGCATTTGTTAATTTTCTTGGTCCTAAAGACGGGCTAGTTCATATTTCTGAAATATTGAATGAGAGAGTTGCGCAAGTGACGGATGTTGTTAATGAAGGAGATGAGGTTAAGGTTAAGGTTATAGGCCTTGACGATAGAGGCAAAGTGAAACTTTCTATGCGCCTAGTTGATCAAGAAACTGGCGAAGAGTTAGAAGACACTCGTCCTCCGCGTGAGCCTCGAGATTCCGGAGACAGTGGAGGCGATGGACGCCCACCGCGTCGATCGCGCCGTCCACGATCATCTGATAGATAATTATAGAGGGTTGATGTTGCAGGCGGCCCAGGTTTAAATCAGGGCCGCCTGCTCTATTTACTAAGAGTTTTTGGTTTTCTTAAAACTTTTATTTTGGTGAAGGCATGCCTATGGCTTTAAAGCCGCAGTCTACATAATGCACTTCTCCAGTAACGGCACTTGCCAAATCAGACAATAAGTATAGCCCTGCTCCTCCAACATCATCCAATACAACATTTCTTCTTAGCGGGGCTACCTCACGGTTATAGTTGTAAACTTGGCGTGCAGCACCTACAGCAGAGCCTGCGAGAGTTCGCATGGGGCCAGCTGATATTGCGTTTACTCTAATTTTATTGGGTCCTAAGTCAGCTGCTAAATATCGCACAGATGATTCAAGCGCAGCTTTAGCAACCCCCATAACGTTATAGTTAGGCATTACTTGTTGTGCACCATGGTAAGTAAGGGTAACCATAGCACCACCGTTTTTCATTAATTTAGCCGCTTTTTGAGCTACGGCTGTAAATGAATAACAAGAAATGTTCATGGTGTTAAGAAAATTTTCCTGGGATGTATCTACATATCGACCTTTTAATTCTTCTTTATCGGAGTAGGCAATTGCGTGCACAACAAAATCCATATCTTCCCAAATTGCTTCAGTTTTAGAAAAAGCATTTTCTATACTTACTGGGTCGGCAACGTCACACTCAATAAGTTTGGATGTTCCAACAGAGGCCGCGAGTGGTTCAACGCGTTTGGCAAAAGAATCGGACTGGTATGTGAAGGCAAGCTCAGCACCCTGTGAAGCCAGCATACGTGCAATTCCCCAGGCTATTGAATGGTCATTGGCGACGCCCATTATCAAGCCACGCTTGCCCTTCATAATTGTACCGGAGACAGCAATCTGATCTGAGTTGTTTAACCCGATTTTGGGTTCTGTGTTCATTGATTCCATGGCTTCAGTCATTATAGCTCTTGAATACTAGGGCAGCATTAGTTCCGCCAAAACCAAAACTATTGGACATCACGCACTCAAGTCCCGCATTATCAACTCGTTTGGTAACAATTTCTGAGTCTCCAGCCTCAGGGTCAATTTCGTCTATGTTTGCTGAGGCTGCTATAAACTTTTGGTCAAGCATAAGCAGTGAGTAGATAGCTTCGTGTGCACCCGTGGCGCCCTGAGAATGACCTGTTAATGATTTAGTTGAAGAGATAAGAGGCTTTTGCGTTTTAAATACTTCGCTTATAGCCTTTAATTCTGTAATGTCGCCTGCCGGCGTTGAGGTGCCGTGAGCATTGATATAATCCACAGCAGTATTGCCTAAATTTTCAGTTGCCATACGCATACATCTCACAGCTCCTTCCCCGGAAGGGGCGACCATATCAACACCATCGGATGTGGCTCCATAACCAGCTATTTCACCATATATTTTAGCTCCTCGAGATTTAGCACGCTCTAGTTCTTCTAGAACAATAACCCCTGCTCCTCCCGCAATGACGAAGCCATCCCTGTTTATATCGAAAGGTCGGGATGCTTTTTCGGGTGTGTTATTGTATTTTGATGATAAAGCGCCCATAGCATCAAAAAGAACGGTCAGGCTCCAATGAAGTTCTTCACCACCACCAGCAAAAACTATATCCTGTTTTCCCCATTGAATTAGTTCAGCTCCATTTCCAATACAGTGTGCGCTCGTAGAACAAGCAGAGCTTATAGAATAACTTAGACCACGCATATGAAATGCAGTTGAAATATTAGCTGAGTTAGTTGAACACATTGCCTTGGGTACGGCATATGGACCAACTCGTTTGGCACTATTATTTCTTGCAGTGTCGGCGGCAGTTATAAGCGCTGAAGTAGAGGGGCCACCCGAACCCATAACTAATCCTGTTCGTTCGTCACTTATTTCAGATGCAACTAAACCAGAGGTTTCTATAGCTTCTTTCATGGCTACATAATTATAGGCCGAGCCATTACCCATAAACCTCCTTAACTTTCGATCAATATAGTTATCTAAGTCTATATTGGGTGCTCCATGAAGGTGACTTCGGAACCCTCTTTCGGCATAATCTTCACAAAAAACAACTCCTGAACGACCGTTGTATAAGCTGTTTACTACTTCTTTAATATTATTACCGAGAGGTGACACTATTCCCATGCCTGTAATGGCTACACGCCTCAGCTTAGGCATTACACACCTTCCTTTTTACCGTCAGGAAACAAGCCAACGCGTAAATTGGTGGCTTCGTATACTAGTTCATTGTCTAGCTCTGCATAGCCATCAGCAATAGCTAGTGTAAAGGCACGCTTTATTACTTTCCTTACATCAATATGATATCTTAGAATTTTCCCATCAGGCTTTACTTCTCCAGAGAATTTTACTTCTCCAACCGAAAGGGCTCGTCCTGGTCCAGGCCTATTTAACCACCCTAAGAAGAAGCCAACCATTTGCCACAAAGCATCAAGCCCTAGACAGCCAGGCATAACGGGATCTCCTTCAAAATGGCACTTATAGAACCATAGGTATTCAGTGATATCTAATTCTGCAATTATTCTACCCTGTTTATATTTACCATCATCAGAACCAATTGAAACGATGCGATCGAACATCAACATTGGAGGTAGGGGAAGGCGGGCATTCCCAGGACCAAACAGGTTACCGTGGGCACACTGCAATAGGTCTTCATAAGTGAAACTTGTTTTTGAAAAAGGCTCTTTCATACTTGTCAGCTCAATACATAAGGAAACATGTGGGTGTAATTCGGTTAGTTTGCAGCGTACTTTAACTCATTAAGCCAGTTGTAAAAACAATAGATTTGTATATTCATCCTCATTTTTAATTCCAGGCTATATATTAGTTTCTATATAGTTTACATAACTGATTGCAATAAGTTTTATATTTAAGCTATTTTAGAAATACATAATACACTATTATGTGAAGTGGTATATATTAGAAAGAGGCTAGTTTAAACCTAGCGGTAAGGGCAAATATTAATTGTAATGAAATACACACGCACTGAAATACGAAAGCGACCCTATACAGATGCTTTGAGACGATTAAAAGAGGGTAAACTTCGTCCTACGAAGCAGCGCTTAGCGCTTAGCAAGTTATTATTTGAAGGTGCGGCGAGGCATTTAACCGCTGAGTCCCTTTACGAAGAGGCTTGTAGTTTTGGTATTAAGGTTTCGTTAGCTACGGTTTACAATACTCTTAATCACTTTACTGAAGCAGGTTTATTGAGAGAGGTTGTTGTGGCTCC
>JAQWSA010000043.1 GCA_029243445.1 Alphaproteobacteria bacterium | reverse complement strand
ATGATTTCCGACCGTGTTATTCATATCCTATCACCCGCTTAAGGTAATATACCTATAAACTAATACTTTATATTTGTTGGTTTATAGATTTAGGTATGATGGTGTTCGTGATACGGGTCTCCGGGATAGTGATGGTGGTCATGGTCAGAGCATTTGCAAGCGAATGGATGCCGAGGAATTTTCTTTAATGGTTTTTCGGAAATTATGACTTCAGAAAGTATGAGGTGGCCTGCTATTGATGCTGCTTGAATGAGGGCGGTGCAGACGATATTAGTTGGATCTATTATACCGCTTTTTACTAAGTTCTTATACTTTAAAGATTTAGCGTCAAAACCAAAATATTTGTTATTACTTTCTAGGACCCGGTTAATAACTTGATTGCTATCAGCTCCAGCATTATGAGATATCTGCATAATCGGCTTTTTTAATGCATTTTTAACTATCTGAATACCTGCGAACTCATCACAATTTTTTCCAATCATTGTATCCAATAATTTAATAGAATTTATTAGGGCTACTCCTCCACCGACTACATAACCAGAATTAAGTACAGACTTTACTGAGCTCAACGCTTTAATAAATATTTCTTTCCTTTCTTTTATTTCTGTTTCTGAGAAACCACCAACGTATATGTAGGCTACCGAGCTAGATAGTTTAGCAATACGTGTTTTTAAGGTTTTTTGTTCTTGTTCTTTCTTCGAGTTTTTAAGAGTATATTGCAATGTTTTGCATCTTTTATGAACTTTATTATCAGAGCCTTCCCCATCTATTATACTAGTTTTGTTAGATGTAACTTTTACGGTTTTAGCGCCTCCTAAATCATTGATAGAGGCATCGGCCAAGCCGAGACCTGGTTCACCAAGTATAACTTTGCCTCCTGTTAGAATTGCAATATCTTCCAAAAGGTTGCGACGATGTTCCGAGAACCCAGGGGCTTTAACGGCCACGACTTTTAACCCGCCTTCTTGTCTGTTTACTACTAGAGTAGTGAGGGCTTCATTTTCCACATCTTCGGCTATGATTAGTAGGGGACGTTTTTCTTCTACGGCTCTATCTAGAAAGGGCATAAAACCTTCAAGATTTGATATTTTTTTTCCATATATAAGTATCAGAGGATTTTTTAACTCTGCACACAAAGTCGCTTCATTTGTAACGAACTTACGAGAAATATACCCTCGATCAAACCACATACCTTTTTTGATTTCTATTCTATCTTCTGTCGATTGTCCCATTTCGATTAAGATTTCGCCATTTATTCCTGTTTCGTTATAAGCATCTGCAATTAGGTTTCCTACAAAGCTATCTCCATTAGCGGTATTGGTCGCTATCTGAGCAATTTGGGCATTGCTATTGATTGAATTAGAGTTTTTACGAATATCTTCGACTACTTTACTAACTGCATAATCGATACCTCGCTTAACGTGTATAGCGTTTAGATCGGCTGCTATGGCCTTTATTCCATCGTCTAAAATCGAATTAGCCAGCAAGGTTGCGGTCGTTGAACCGTCTCCGGAAACTTCTTCAGTTTGTTTTGCAACTTGACGGATAATATTAGCTCCAATGTTTATAAATTTATTTGAAAAGCTAATTTGTGAAGCAATAGTTGCGCCGTCTCTGGTAACTTGTCCTGCTCCCAATTTTTGTTCAATTAAAACGTTACGACCTGCGGGACCTAAAGTTACCTTAATGACTTCTGTTAGGGCGTTAGCTCCGCTTAAAAGGCTAGCTCTACCTTGGTTGCCAAATATAATATTAGAATTACTCAATGAAAGTGTCCCCATAGATCTAATGCTTCACCACTATTTTAGAAGTTTAGCACAATAGTTATCGACTTATATATAATCTATACAATATAGCTAAAAATTATTTTTATTGGGGTTTTTACAAATTAATTTAATTAGATTATTTTAAATTGACATAACTAACTCTGACTGAAAAAGTTAAAGAGAATTTGCAAAAATAATTAAGGGTAATCATTTTGCTGATTCTATTATAAGATATTAGTTCTTGTGGATTGAATTCTGGAGAGATAGGTCATGGCGTTAAAAGAAGAAAAACCGGAGATACTTAAACCCGAGGATATAGATCCCGGACATATGTGGGATAGGGCAGTTCCCGCACCAGGACAGCGTAATGTTGATTTTGAGGAACGTGTTAACTTTACACGTCTCCATAATTATAGACTAGCACGTTTACGAGCCGCAGTAGCTAACACCGATATGGGTGCCATGCTCTGTTTTGATAATAACAACATACGTTATATGACTAGTACCGTCATAGGTGAATGGTCGAGAGATAAATTAACGCGATTTTCCTTATTAACAGGCAACGGAGAACCTTATATCTGGGATTTTGGATCTGCTGCCCTTCACCATCGCCTATATGCTCCCTGGCTTCAAGCAGATCATTGTCGTGCCGGACTTTTAGGAATGCGAGGAATGGTTCCACCATCAGCAGGATTAATGCGTGGGCATGCCGAAGAAATAAAGGCAATACTCGTTGAAGAGGGTGTTGCAGATCAACCGGTAGGTGTTGATTATATTGAGCCCCCAATGCTAGCCGAACTAGAAAGAGTTGGCATTACAATCGTTGATGGTCAGCAGACAATGCTAGATGCTAGAGAAATAAAAAGTCAGGATGAATTAATTCTTCTTAACCAAGCTGCTGCCATGGTTGATGGCACTTATCATATGATTTTAGAGGAGCTTAAACCAGGAATTAGAGAATCTGATATAGTCGGACTGGCAAATAAAAAGCTCTATGAATTAGGCTCCGATGACGTAGAGGCTATAAATGCAATATCTGGGGAACGTTGTTCTCCACACCCTCACAATTTTACGGACCGTATATTCAGACCTGGCGACCAGGCATTTTTCGATATCATTCAATCTTTTAACGGTTATCGTACTTGTTATTATAGGACCTTTAACATCGGTCGTGCTACAGATGCACAAGAAGATGCATACAAGAAAGCCCGTGATTGGATTGATGCAGCGATTGAATTAGTTAAACCAGGGACCACTACAGATCAGATTGCGGCAATTTGGCCAAAGGCGGAAGAATTTGGTTTTGCTAATGAGATGGAGGCCTTTGGTTTGCAATTTGGGCATGGATTGGGATTAAATCTTCATGAACGACCTGTAATAAGCCGCTTGGTTTCTTTTGACCACCCTCTTGAAATTAAAGAAGGAATGGTATTTGCGCTGGAAACTTTCTGTCCTGCTTCTGATGGAATGTCTGCTGCAAGGATTGAAGAAGAGGTAATTGTAACGGATACAGGCTGTAGAGTTATAACGCTTTTCCCAGCAGAAGAATTACCTATAGCTAACGAATATTAATTTTACTTTATCGCTAAATATTGCAATCCAACCTGTTTTAAAACATAAAATATTGGCGGCAGCGTAAATTGTGTAAATATTTTAACTAAGTGAGGGAGAACGCTTTGGCAAAAAAGCCGGTTAATAAATCTTATGAAGTGGATTTAGCAAATGACGATATTGGCGAGGAAGTACGAATTAATTTATTTCGCCTTCAGCTAGAATGTCGACACGTCGAACAAAGAGCTAATGATCTTTTTCTTCAGAACTTAATTAAGGGCACCAGTCATCTGGGGTTAGGCCAAGAAGCTATTGCGGCTGGATTCGCCGGGGCCATGGAATCAGATGATTATACATTTTGTACATATCGGGGACATAATCATACTTTAGCTCGTGGCGCTTCTATGACTGGTATATTAGGTGAACTAATGGGACGTCAATGCGGTTTGCTTGGAGGTAAAGGTGGCTCTATGCACCTGACCAGCGTTGAACACGGAGCAATGGGCTCTTACGCAATTATTGGAGCGCACCTTCCTATAGCGGTTGGAGCGGCATGGTCAGCTCAGTATCGTGGATCAAGCCAGGTTACTGTGTGTTTCTTTGGAGATGGCACCACAAATATTGGTGCTTTTCATGAAGCCTTAAACATGGCTCAAATATGGAAGCTTCCAGTTGTATTTGTATGTGAGAACAATCTTTATATGGAATATACCCCTATCGGAAACGTCACAGCTGTTGAAAACCCGGCTGCTGACCGAGCTAGTGCTTACGGATTAGAATCAATAATTGTGGATGGTAATGATGCCGATGAGGTTTACCGAGTTGCTAAAAAGGCAATTACTAGGGCTCGTGGGGGTCAGGGACCTTCGCTAATCGAAGCAAAAACTTACAGACATAGTGGACATTCTCGCGCTGATCCAGGTGATTATCGTCCAGACGGTGAGTTAGAAGCATGGTTGGAACGTGACCCAGTTAAATCATACCGTCAAAGATTAATTGATTTTGGGTTTCCTAATGAAGAAGTCGATTTATTAGAAAAAGAAGTGCTTAATCGAGTGGATGAAGCTACTGAAACTGCTAAAAATTCACCTCCGCCCTCTGAAGAGGCCATAGTAACAGATGTTTGGGCAGATGGAGGGTCATCATGGCGGAATTAACATATCGAGAGGCGGTTGCCGCCGCCATAGCACAAGAGATGCGACGTGATGAGAATGTTGTTTTTCTTGGAGAGGATATTGGAGCTGCAGGAGGCGTATTTAAAACTACGGTTGGTTTGCTAGATGAGTTTGGTCCATTAAGAGTGCGTGACACACCAATATCGGAACAAGCAATTCTAGGTGCTGCAATGGGAGCCGCAATGACAGGTCTAAGACCAATAGCTGAAATAATGTTTTCAGATTTTTTAGCTGTGTGTTGGGATATTGTGGCTAACCAGATGGCTAAAGCACGTTATATGACTGATGGACAAGTTTCAGTGCCTTTAGTAGTGCGTACTGCTAATGGTGGTGGTTCTAGGTTTGGAGCCCAGCATTCACAATCTGTTGAGAACTGGGCAATGACAATTCCCGGGATAAAAGTAGTAGCACCGTCGACACCAGCGGACGTTAAAGGTTTATTTGCTGCGGCAGTCCGTGATGATAATCCAGTATTATTTTTTGAACAAAAATCTCTTTATGCTAGTAAAGGAGAAGTCCCAGAAGGTGACTATGTGGAAGAGTTGGGAAAGGCTAAAATTTTACGCGAAGGTAATGATTTAACAATTGTTGCATTAGCACTGATGGTGCCCCGGGCTCTAGAAGCCGCAGATCGACTAGAAAAAACTGATGGTATATCTGCTACAGTATTAGATTTGCGTTCACTAGTTCCTCTTGATACTCAAACTATTCTAGCAGAAGTAGCCAAAACTGGAAGGTTAGTTACAGTTGAAGAAAACCCTCGTCTATGCGGTTGGGGTGCAGAAATTTCGTCAATAGTAGCAGAAGAAATGTTTTATGAGCTTGACGGGCCAATTGTTCGTATTACTACTCCTCATATACCTCTTGCTTCCGCTGATCATTTAGAAGATATGATGATTCCTTCTGCACAACGTATATATGATGAAATCAGAAGAGCTTTTAGTTAATTTTTTA
>JAQWSA010000042.1 GCA_029243445.1 Alphaproteobacteria bacterium | reverse complement strand
TTACATTCTTTTACTAAGCAATGGTTTGAATATTCTGAAAAACGAATGATTGATGCTGTGCGTGAAGTACCTGAAGGAACTAAAACAGCACAGTCAACGCACGATGCCATTCCGGGTACGCCACCAGAAGGTATTACTGTGACTTCGACTGTAACAGTTGACCGTGAATCTGCAATGATTGAGGTAGATTTACGAGATAATGCTGATCAAATGAATTGTGGTTTAAATGTTTCGGAAGCTTGTACTCGCACTGCAGCGTATATAGGTATTTTTAATTCTATAGATCATACGGTGCCAAAAAATGCTGGGTCTCTCGCTCGTATTAGACTTCACCTAAAAAAAGGCGGGGTTGTTGGTATTCCGCAACATCCGATTAGTTGTTCGGCTTCAACGACTAATTTGGCTGATCGTATTGTTTCTGCAACACAACGAGCCATGGCAGAACTAGGTGACGGATTTGGTATGGGTGAAGTAGGCTGTTTTTGTCCTCCATCTACATCTGTGGTTTCGGGTATAGATCCACGCAGTAATAAACCCTATGTAAATCAACTTTTTCTTGGTCATACATCTGGAGCTGGAGCTCCCACCCAAGATGCTTGGCTAACTATGCTACACGTTGGGAATGGGGGTATGTGTTTTATAGATAGTGTTGAACTCGACGAAGTGTATACGCCAATACACGTGCATACTCGTAGGCTTATTCCTGACAGCGAAGGAGCTGGAAGATATAGAGGGGCTCCAGCTATTGAAGTTGAATTTGGTCCGGTTAATTGCCGTATGGAGGCAGGCTTTGTTGCTGACGGAAAAATAAATGTGCCACAAGGTGCGAGAGGCGGTTGTGCTTCAAAACCATCTGAACAACTTAAGCGTAATGTAGATTCTCAGCTAGTAATACTTGATCAATGTTCAATTGTTTGGGTTGAAGATGGAGAGACCTTAGTGTCTGTTGCACAGGGTGGTGGAGGCTATGGAGACCCCCAGACACGTGAACCAGAGCGAGTACGCAATGATGTATTAGAAGGCATAATTAGTCGAGAACGTGCGTACGAAATATATGCTGTTGTAATAAACGAAACAGGTGATATCAATCTAGATAAAACTGCCGTTCTACGCAGTAGCTAAGTATATAAGGGTAATATTTTTTTAATTAAGGGAGAAAATTATGAGATTAGAAGGCAGGGTGGCTCTAATAAGTGGAGCATCAGTGGGCATTGGAGAAGCTATTGCTAAGCGGTTTGCTAGAGAAGGTGCTTCTGTAGCTATCAACTATAAAAGTAATGATGATGGTGCAACAAGAGTAATGAAAATAATTGAGAGCGACGGCGGCACTGCTAAGTTGTTTAAAGCAGACGTTTCGAAGGTAGCAGAAATCGAACAGCTTCAGAAAAGTGTAATTGATGAATTTGGGCGCATTGACATTTTAGTTAATAACGCCGGGGTCTTCCGAACAGTACCTGTATTGGAAACTACTGAAGAGATTTGGGATGAACAACTTAACTTAAATCTCAGAGGTTATTTTTTTATGGTCAAAACTTTAGTTCCTCATTTTCTTGAAAATGGAGGCGGTAAGGTGATTAGTATTTCTTCAATTGCTGGAACAGGTGCTTTTCCAAACTGTCCCGGTTACTGTGCTTCTAAGGGAGGGGTTGTTAATATGACTAAAGCTCTTGCCGCAGAATTGGGTAAAGAAAAAATTAATGTAAATTCCATTGCTCCAGGTAATGTGGCAACTCCTTTGAATGCACATGTGCGAGGCCCTGGAAATGAAGAGTATGTTGAGTTAATGAAGACACTAACTCCAACTGGAATTGATTTTATGGACCCTGACGATATGACGGGAGCCGCAGTTTTTCTAGCAAGCGATGATTCAAGAATGGTTCACGGTGAGACTATCCTGGTAGATGCTGGATGGTCTGTTTGGTAATATCTAAAAAATATTTTTTCTAATAATTTTTAAGTGTTTTTTATAAAACTATCAGTAGGTTTGTAATTTTTTCGAAGGATAGACGGAAAAAGCTAATAGTAAAGTACTTATTCTCTGCCACGACATTAGACTTATACTGTTGCGCTATCTTGATTAAATCTTATCAATCTTATTTACTTTTTAGTCGAAAATGAAATAGCTTAACGAGAAACAAAAAAGCAATAGTTGATCCTACTGCAGTAGCAGTTTGTGATACTCCAAGATGTATTGTGGTTATATTTTCTATGTTTGCTAGCAAAAAAGAAATTATAAATGCCCAACCCATATGTATAAAACCGGTTAATGCAGAAGCTGCCCCAGCGATATATGGCTGAACCATACTCAAAGCTTGAGCATAGCAATTTGCGAAGGCCAAACCCGTTCCAAAATTAGAAATTAATATTGCTATAAGAATTGATATTGGACCACTGGTTCCAAACACTGAATACCCTAACTGCATAAATCCGCCGGCTAGAGCTATCATACATCCTGTTGCAATCATCTTATCCAAAGCTACTCGTCCACTTAAACGAGCAGAGACAAAACTGGCAAGTATGAATGAACTTGGAACAGTCATCACATAGAAACCAAATAATTCCGGTGAGATGCCCATCTGATCAATCATAACTATGGGAGCAGCTACTATAAAGGTTTGAAAAGTGCCGGTTAAAAATGCAATAGTTAGGCTATACCCAATGAAAAGACGGTTATGAAGAAGTTCAATATATTTACGTGTCATACCTGCAAGGTCAGGAGAACGACGATCTTCTTTTGGCAGAGTTTCTACAAATCTAGGTATCGCAGCAATAAGAGTAGCGAGACCTAGCATCGCTGTTGAAAAGAATGTAGCTCGCCAATCAAACCAAGATACTAAAAAACCACCAAAAAATGGAGCGACGGCAGGTCCGACGGCCAATGACATGCCCAAATAAGATAGAGTTCGAGCAGCAGCTTTACCCTCAGAACCATCGCGAACAATTGCACGGCCAACCACTATAGTGGTGCATGCTCCCATAGCTTGAAAAAACCGTCCTATTAAAAGCTGTTCAATATTATCTGCTAAACCGCACAAGAAGCTCGCCAATGTGAAAAGACCTAAACCGCATAGTATGATTGGTCGTCGACCAAAAGTATCTGATAATGAACCTGCTACCAGTTGCATAATAGCGAATGCACCTAAATAAGCAGGTATAATTAATTGAATATGATTCAGTGATGTTTCTAAATCTTCTGCCATGTTGACTACCGCAGGCAAGAAGATTGTCAGAGCTAACTGACTTGCGAGCATCATCACGAATAGTAAGAAAAGGGAAGGTCGTGGATGTAATGTTTTTAGCACCTAATAAAGGCCTACATTTCGTGCTTGCGCACGTTGTAAAGCTAGAACTATATCAATGTTTGGAGTGGGTATATTAACTAATTCTCCTATCTCTGCTACAACACCAATCAATGCATCA
Organism: Alphaproteobacteria bacterium; assembly: GCA_029243445.1. The sequence goes on along the minus strand of JAQWSA010000042.1, from coordinate 16,897 downwards.
ATTTCCATCGGTCGGCCTTTCTCTAAATCTTGTAAAATAGAAGGTTTAAAGTTTCCTAGTTCCGCTCCTAGGTCAACTCTAGCATTTGCTGTCATGCCGATAATTAAGTTTAGTTCTTTTCCTATCGATATAGCCTCTTCCATCATGGCAATAGATATTTTTCTTGCGTCAGGATCACTTGCAATTCCTAAAAGTGTTAGTTTTGTAAGTGCTGAAACTGGTCCCATTCCCATGTTTCCAACTAACTTTGACCATATTTCTGTATGTATATTTTTTGTAATTTTACAATTTAGGTTTGATAGGTTTATAGACTCTTTTATTGTTTCGGTTCTTTCTTTTATTATGCCGTCAGGTTCACCAATAATGAATAAATCACCTGAAGCGTGTTGTATAACTCCTGGTTCGATAACTGATGATCCGGCATGAACTACGCAACCAATAATGCGCTCGATTGGCAGTGCTTTTAATAATGTGTTTTTAGGGTCTATACTATTAAGTATATGGCCTTTCAGAGGTCCGTCGAGATTCTCTAAGAACCACCACGGTATTCCATTCATAGCGGATATTACCGTTGTATTATCATCTAGTAGGGGTGTGAGATTAGGAAGAACTTCGTTCAGGGAAGGAGTTTTTACGGTTATAAACACACAGTCTTGGTAGCCAAAATCCTCGAGGTTATCAGAAGCGACTACATTTACCTTTATCTCTCTGTCACTTTCAATTAATTTTGCGCCGTTACTACGAATTGCTTGAAGGTGTTTCCCGCGTGCCAATAAACTTACTTGGTGTCCTGCATTTGCTAATCGGATTCCAAGAAACCCTCCAATAGCTCCTGCTCCAACAATACATACTTTCATAGCCAGTGCTCGCTTCTGCACCTTACTGGCGTATATGGATCAAAAAAGGTCAAGAACCTGTTCAGGTGGTCGACCAATTTTTGCTTTGCCATTTATTACTACTATGGGTCGCTCGATCAGTATCGGATTATCTACCATTGCTGAAACTATGTTTGTATCACTAATATTTTTATTTTTTAGGTCTAGTAGTTTATAAACATCCTCGCCCTTGCGAAGTAAATTTCGTGGTGAAATATTGAGCATATCTAATAATTCATTTATTTTCTCACCATTGGGTGGCGTTTTTAGGTATTCAATTATCTTTGGTTGGATTCCATGTTCTTGTAGAATCTGTAAGGTAGCTCGAGACTTACTACACCTAGGGTTATGATAAATTACGACCTGACTATTGATCATATAGTTTCCATATTATTTATCTACTATAAAGAAAAAATCTATGAAGAGGTTGATATATTACCTCTTCATAGAAATAAATTTACCCTTAATACCTTTATACTCTATTACGACATGCCTGCTGAAGTTGGCAACCACATCACTATATCCGGATATACAGTAATTAAAGCTACTAGTATGAGGGTGAATATAAAGAAAGGGGCAACACCTTTGAAAATCTTAGTTAAAGGAACATCTGGTGCCATTTTAGCCATAACATAAACATTTATGCCTACAGGAGGGGTAATAAGCGCTAATTCAGACATAATAACTGCGTATACTCCATACCAAACTGGGCTGTAACCTAAGTTCCCTACAACAAGAGGAAAAGTAAATGGAATAGTGAGTATTAGCATACCCCAAACATCTAAAACCATACCGAGCATTATAAAAAGTAAACTAAGTCCTAGCATAATAGTGAAAGCAGTAAAATCTTGAACCTCCATCCACGCGATTAAGCCCTGGGTTAACTCTGTCTGTACCACAAACTTACCCATCATATGGCCACCACAGATAATAACAAATATCATTCCAGAAGTTTGCATTGATTTAAGAAATGCTAACTTTAGGTTTTCCCAGTCTAATCGCCTCATAAAGGCTGCAATTACTAAGAGACAGAAGACACCGACACCAGCTGCTTCTGTTGGTGTAAAAATTCCTCCATAAATACCGCCTATTACAACCATAAATGTTATAAAAATTGGTAGTACTTTATAAAGTGAGCCTAGTTTTTCTTTGAGTGTAAATTCTTCACCAAGTGGTCCAAGTTCAGGGTTAATATAACAGCGGATAGCAATGGTTACCGAATAACCTAAGGTCATAAGTATTCCAGGAACTATACCTGCTATAAATAGAGCTCCAATCGATGTTTCAGTTAGAATACCGTAGCCAATAAGAATAATACTTGGCGGAATAAGAATACCTAATGTACCGGCGGCACTTATACACCCAGTTGCTAAAGAATCATCATATTTATACTTACGCATTGCCGGTATACACATTGGTGCCATCGTAGCCACTGCTGTTACGCTTCCGCCTGAGACAGCGCCAAAGCCAGCACACGCAACTACTGAAGATATAGCTAGTCCTCCTGGTAATCGCCCAAGCCATCGATAAACGCACTCATATAAATCGTAAGCGATATTAGTTCTCTGTACAATTTGTCCCATCATAAAATAAAGTGGAACAGCAACCATAACAAAATTTGCCCCTACATCTGTAAAGGTAATAGCAATTTGAGTTTCAGCATGATTTGGTCCGCCAACAGCAAATAACCCTATACAAGCAGTAACAAGCATTGCAAATGCGATTGGAACTCCAAGAACTATAAGTCCCAGCATTCCCACAAAACCTAATAGGCCAATCAAGTTCGGATCCATAATCAGTCCTCAAATGTGTTGTTTTCAATATGCGTAAATGCTTCGGTCGGTAAGAAGACAGATATGATACGCAATACGAAGTAGATAATTAAAAGGACGCTTATGACGAACATGCCTCCCGAATGAATCCAAACTGGCAGTGACAGGTATTCTGTGACTCTTTCCAGTTCATAATCAAATATGAATTCTTCTAAGCTATACTTTGCAAGCAAATAGAATATAAATAGTCCAGAAAAACAGTAGAAAAGAGACATTAGTCTTTGTGGATAAGGCCCTACATTACCTATCAATAGTTCCATACGTACATGGCCGTGGTTTTGGGTGCATGCAGGTATTGCAAATATAAAAACTAATAATAAAGCCCATTCTGTAAATTCCATTCCCCAAATAAAGGGGCTGTTGAAGCCATATCTAAGAAATACATCGAGCAGCACTACGATGCTCATGGCTGGTAGTAAAACTATACCACCAATCCAATCTAATGTTGCTCCAATGGTCCTAAAATATTTTTCAATTTTAATCATAACCTACTCCGCAAATATCCGGCCGAGATAATTTATATCTCGGCCGGATTTCTTGGCTTATTTAAGGTAAAATACGCTTTAGGTTGAAGTTTTAGTATAATCCCTGAGCAGGACTACTAATAGCTTCAGCCATTACGTCATTAGCCGACATTGCTGCGTATTTTGCAGCAAGTTTCTTAACATCAGCTATAAACGCACCAGCATTTTTATTCTTATTATTTTTAATGAAGTTAGCTTCGATAGGTGCAACTGCTGCCTTCCATCGATCTAATTCAGCTGGCTTCATATCTATTCTTTCGGTTGCACCCATTCCGATCATCTTATCTAGATTAATCTTATCATATAGGTCATAAAAGCCTGCACCTTCGGCAATTGCCATCTGGCGTGCCCAGTTGTTCCATACAACTTTCAGATCTTCTGGCAGGGCTTTGTGCCATTTACTATCGAGACAGTACTCAATTGTAAGCAAGTTAAATGCATTAGTTGTGCGGTATTTTGTTACTTCATGAGTTTTAAAAATTAGTGCGATGGCATCACTAAAGTGTATTCCATCAAGAGTTCCTCTTTGCATTGCAGTGTACGAATCTGCACCTGGCATAGAAACTTGAGTTGCGTTTAAAGCCCCAATTATCTGTGAATGAATTCCACCGCCGGCGCGGATTTTCATACCTTTAACGTCTTCCAGTGTTCTAACTGGCTTATTTGTCCAAAGGTGATAAGGACTTGTGTGGGCAACTCGAGCGATTGATACTCCGTAACGCTCATGTTCCTTTTTTAAATATTTACCATAAAGATGTTCCGCTGTTGCAACAGCCTCATGAGAATTATTAAATAGGAATGGAAGTCCTAATCCATGCACTAAATTATAGTCTTTGGACATATACAAAGAAAAACAAGGGGCATAATTACTTAAGCCAGCACGTGCTGCCTTTCGACCCTCTTTCACTCCATGTACAGTCTTTGACCAAGTGTCTTTAACCTTAATTTTACCACCAGACATGCGTTCTAGATTGTCAAAACCTTTTCTTTGTAATTTTGCTATTCCAGCTACAGGTGGCAGATGGCTTGAGGTTTTTAAAGTGATTACTGGGCCTGTGTAGGAAACGTTATTTGTCCCAAAATTACCTTTACCATTAAACCAATCAACCGAAGCACTAAGCAATTTCTTGGCTTCTGCAGCATTTGAACCAGTATCTCCGGCAAGAACCGGACTTGTGGCAGCTAAAGACAGCCCGAGAGCAATGCCAAAAGCAGTAAATGTTTTTTTATCCATATCGTCCTCCCTATATGTAAACGATAAATCCATCCAAGTGTTAAGTTTAAGACTCACTTGTCGTGGGATGGTACATGACCATGTGAGGCTATTTCAAAATATTAATCTTATAATCTAATTCATTGATGAATAGAGTATATCACACAATTATTACTTAATTGCCAGAGGGTTAACCGGAGATCCAACAGCCCCAGTAATTGGTAAAGCAGGTCCGACAAACATGAATTCATAAACCTTATCCGATTCACAATCATCAGCTAGATCTTTTAAATACCAAATTTCTCCCATAGTTAGGCCCATTATTGGGATAGCGATCCAATGCCAGGGCTGATTTATGTTTTCGTCTGTTTCACAGGGGCGAACTTCATTACCCCAGGTATCAGAGGCATAGCCAGCGATTTTCTTCTCGAAAATCCAATCAAGAGTTTCAAAAGCTAATCCTGCGGCATCACCGCCTGCATAACCGTCCCAACTACCGTCATTAAGGCAGCGTTCCATCATACCTGTCCTTAGAACGACATAATCACCTTCTCGTACTTCAATGCTTTGTTTTTCACATGCTTCTTCTAGATCTGCACAGGTGATTGGGTATCCATCTTCTAAGTAATCTAACCCTTTAACCCTTGGTATATCGAGAAATACACCCCGGCCAACCATTTTATCTTTTGTTTTTTCAATACCAGCTTTTTGAGCCCCGGCTGTAGTGACTTCTCTGCAATCGTAACCATTCCACATATAGTCTTCATAAAAAACATGACCTAAGCCATCCCACTGGGTACCACACTGTAAAGGCATCATAACTAAATCATCAGCACCTCGAATTCCCCGATGATCAAGAACCCCAGAATATGCATCAGTACCAGTACGAGTCATCATGTGAATTGGATTGAATCGACCCATTGCTGGATAAGGTGTTTTAGCTCCTTGTGGTCCAAATTGATCATAATTAAGGCCTAAAGACATTGTTTTGCCCTTTTTAACCAACTGTGCGGCTCCAATAATATCGTCTGGTTTTGTATAATTTAGGGTTCCAATCTCATCGTCTGGTCCCCACTTACCCCAGTTTTTATATTTTTCGGCATATTCGCTTAACAAGGCGCGTGTAACTCTCATATCACTGTTAGGATTTGCCATTGTTTTCCTTTCTTATTATGGCTTGGGCTTATTAGTTTTTTTATATTCTTTAAGCATTATAGGGGCTTTTGGAATAGGGTCAGCAAGAAATCCTTGCGCTAAAAAAGGCACTAAATAAGCTAATGACGCGTCCATATCGGATGGATCGCATACGTTTTTTGTTAAAGCTTGAATTCTTCCCGGATTAGCCATGGTATAAACCATTGTTCCAAGCATAAAATGAAACCGCCAATATAAATCCGTTGATGGAAGGTTTGGAAGCGCTTTAGCTAAAGCTTTCAGAAATTGTCCACTAGAATCATCAAAATATTGGACCAACAGAGATCGTGTTTCCTCTGATGCATCAGCAGCTAAACGCGCCCTTAATCGAGCAAAAGTAGCTCCCCCGTGTCGGCCTGTCATTCCAGGTTCCAGAAAGGCAGCAATAATCTGATGTAATAACGGCGGTAGTGCAGGTTCTTTATGGCATTTAGCAAGTAGATCCAGGCGTTCTTTGGCTATGGGAACAATGCGACGTGCAAATACTGCTTCTAATAAACCGTGCTTAGAGCCAAAATGATAATGTACTGCAGCCGTATTAACACCGGCATGGGCAACAATTGTGCGCAATGATACTCCATTTACCCCGCACTCAGAAAATAGATGTTCTGCAGAGTCAAGTATCCGTGTTCGTGTAGAATCACCGCGTGTATCGTTAGATGTTTTTATAGCATGAGCCGCTATTGTCACTTATACCCCAATAACCATATTAAAATTTCTTATTATTAGCTTTAATCAAACGATTGATTGAGTCAACTGTATTGCTTAGTAGTTTAAGTTAAATATATTATGAATTTTATCAAAAAGAACTTATTTTTATAAAACTTCTGCAACCCAATCAGTCATATATTCAACTGCAAGGGCCCCATGATCTACCTGACAATGCTCTACACCTCCGTCTTCCGAACCAAAAACCTTCAGCTCTACCTTAGGGCTATTTATTGCTTCCCGAACTGTTTTTTGAGCCATCTCTAGTGGGATTTGTCTGTCGCCTTCTCCATGAATTACCAAGAGAGGGCATTGGATATTTTTAACCGCTTCGTCTAAGTTCATCCGACGTGTAACGTCTAGAATCTCTTGAGGTGAGGTCGTTCCAAATACCCAATTCATATGCTCTTCCCAATGGGAAACTGATAGTTTAGTGCCTGTTCCATCAAGGCGACCTTGGGTTATCTTGCCATAGTCATTTATAGCACCCCAAGCAACGGCACATTTCAAGCGATGCTCAAAACCAGCTGCTCGATGTACATAGTAACCGCCAAGACTAATACCAGCCATGCCAATTCTATCTGAATTAACGTCCGATCGGCCTTCTAGGTAGTCAACGGCTGCTCCAGCGGGAATTTCTGTTTCAGGAAAAAGTTTAAGATTACGCAAGCGGAGTGCTTCTCCGACGCCTGGGTGGTCAATTAGTAAAGTAGAAATACCTCGTGAAGCGTAAGCTTCGGCTATACCAGCTAGAAATAAAAACTCTTTCATAACATCTAAACCATCAAAATGTATAATGCAGGGCTGATTCTGTTGATCATTAATTGCATCTTTATTAGCTGGATAGAAAAGTGCTGGTAAACTTGTGCCTTTATAGGGAACCTCAACCCACTCAATTTGTTTGGCTCGGCGTTCGGCGCCTTTGCGAAAAACATTTAGCATACGTTTGTAGGTTTCTATACGAACTGGTGACTCTGACTTACACATTCTTTCAGCAGTCATGAAGTAGACTGCAGCACGAAAATATTTTGCTCCTGCACTTAACATGCGCCCATTTGAATCATCTTGATCTGCAAGACGTTCACTGCGTTCACCTAGCATCATCCATTGTGAATGCCATGCATCATTAGCGTTATCGTCGTTAGCTCCTGCAATTGATTTTAATGGTTTAAGAGCCTCGTCTACCTCAGACATCACCGCGCCGGCGTTTACAGCCATCATCGCAGCCATTGACCATGGGTAGTTATCGGGAAAATATTCAAACATCATAGCAGGGCTCTCCTAATTATTATTTATTTTATTCACTTGAAAGATTAGACATAATTTTAAACAGTTCTGATTGACCTTCAAACCCAATACCGGGCTTTGTTTCATCCAGTGTAAGGTATCCATCAATAACCTCAGCATCATCAGCAAAACCAGAGAACATACCAAATGTATTTGGATATGATTCACATAACAACATTCCTAGTCCGGCAGCAATATGCAGTGACATTTGATTGCCTCCATGAGGCATTATTGAGTTAGCAGTCCATCCGTGTGTATTAAGCATTTTGATTGTCTGGGTAACTGATCCAAAACCGTAACTTTGAGGTGGATCTATCTGCAGTACATCGTGATTAGGTCGTAACCCACCAAAACGGATTAGGTTTTGTACATCTTGAATCGAAAACAAATTTTCGCCTGTAGCTAATGGAGCATCATATATATCTACTATTTCAGACATGAGCTGAAAGTCCAGTGGGTCTGTTGGTTCTTCGTACCAGCGTAATTTGTAGGGTTCTAGGGCTTTAGCATAATCAAATGCACCTTGACGTGTTAATCCACAATTTGCATCAACGGCCAGGTTCCATCCATCATTACCAACCAGATTTAGCACTGCTTCCAGTCGTTTCATGTCTTCACTAATACTGGCTCCACCAACTTTCATTTTGAGTTGGGTGTAGCCCATATCTAAATAACCTTGCATTTCTTCTAATAGTTCTGGGGTACCTTTACCGGGCGCGTACCAGCCACCACCTACATATACAAACATTTTTGGTTTTGCGCCGCCCGGGTTATATCTTTCTTCTATTGATCGAAAGGTGGGTTTTTCCTCTATTTTTGCAATTGCATCCCATATTGCCACCTCAATGGTTCCAATTCCAACTGATCTATCTGAGTGTCCACCCGGTTTTTCGCCTTGCATCATTACAGACAGTATTTTTTCCGGGTCAAAATTATTTCTTTCCTTATCAATAAGACTGTCAGGATCTGCACTAAGTATTCGCGGAATAAAACGCATTCTCATCTGTGCTCCACATGCATAACGTCCAGTGGAATTGAATGCGTAACCTACTACAGGATTTCCTTCTATGATGACGTCCGTGATTACTGCTACAACAGAGGTTTTCATCTGACTGAAGTCAAACACTGCATTTCGCAGGGTTGAATTCAGAGGAATCGCTATTTCGCGTATATCTATAATTTTCATAATAAAGCTTTTACGACTCCTAGTTACACTCCTCAATGGGCATATTTATCTTTATAGAATTTGATTTAAAAAACAAACAATATTAATCTTATTTTAATTAATAAGTTTAGGTGAAAATTATGTCCGGATATACGCAAAGTTATGTTTCAGGTTACTCAAATGTTGAACTTATAGGTGACACCATAGGCGAGCATTTTGATAAAGCAGTCGGTAGATGGGGATCTAACGATGCCCTTGTAATTCCTTTCCAGAACATTAGTTGGAGTTGGAATGACTTAAAAAAGCAAGTTGATAATATGGCTAAGGGGTTAATCCAATTGGGTTTACAGCCTGGCGATAGAATAGGGATTTGGTCCCCAAACAATAAGGAATGGGTTTTAACTCAATTTGCAACAGCTAAAGCCGGGCTAATTCTTGTTAATATCAATCCTGCCTATCGATTGTCTGAACTAGAGTTTGCTATAAATAAAGTTGAATGCAAGGCATTAATCACCGCGAGTAAATTCAAGACTAGTGATTATATATCAATGATTTCTGAATTGGCACCAGAGTTAGAAGGCAGCCAGCCAGGTCAATTACAAGCCAAAAGAATGCCTAGCCTTCGATATCTTATCCAAATCGCTGAAAAGCATGCGAGCATGTTTTCATTTAAGGAAATTATTGAATTTGGTGAGTCAGAATCTGATGATTCGTTAAATGAAATAGGCAAAAACTTACAATTTGATGACCCAATTAATATTCAGTTTACTAGTGGTACAACTGGTACACCTAAAGGAGCTACGCTAACCCATCATAATATCCTTAATAACGGTTACTTTATTGGAGAAAAATTTGGTTTAACCGAAAAGGACAGAATGTGCATACCAGTGCCATTATATCATTGTTTTGGCATGGTTATAGGGAATTTAGCGTGTATGACACATGGCACTGCAATGATATACCCAAGTGAGTCGTTTGAGGCTTCAGCAACCCTAGAAACTATAGAGACTCAGAGTTGCACCGGAGTTCTTGGTGTCCCTAGTATGTTTATAGCTATGCTGCAGAATCAGAATTTTAATTCTTTTGACTTTTCTAGCCTAAGAACGGGTATGATGGCAGGGTCACCTTGTCCAATTGAAGTTATGAAAGAAGTAACTGAAAAGATGAACCTGCGTGAGATGACAATTGGTTATGGAATGACCGAAACCAGCCCTGTTTCGACCCAAACTGATCTTGATGATTCTATAGAGCATAGGGTTGCTTCTGTTGGACGCGTGCATCCGTATGTTGAAATCAAAATCGTTGATGAAAGTGGTAAAATAGTGGGTTCTGGCGTTTCTGGTGAGTTTTGCGCACGCGGTTATCACGTCATGCGAGGTTATTGGGGAGATGACGAAAAGACGTCAGATGTTATTGATGATAGTGGTTGGATGCATACTGGAGATCTGGCCACAATGGACAGAGACGGTTATTTCAATATTGTTGGGCGAATTAAGGATATGGTAATCAGAGGTGGAGAAAACCTATTTCCAAAAGAAATAGAGGATTATCTGTTTAAACATCCAAAAATAGCTGAAGTTCAAGTGTTTGGGGTGCCGGATCTAAAATACGGTGAAGAACTCTGCGCCTGGATTAAGTTAGTTGATGGAGAAGATAGTAACTATGAAGAGATCCGTGAGTTTTGCCATGGTCAAATAGCGCATTATAAGGTTCCTCGGTATATCGAATTTGTTGACTCATTTCCTATGACTATAACAGGAAAAGTTCAAAAGTTCGTTATGCGTGAACAGACGATACAGAACTTAAAGCTCCAAGAGGCGAAGACAGCCTAATTACTTACTGAATAGCGAAGTGGTAGAAATTTTTCTAAGAAAATAGAACACATAAAAAAATATTTAATTATCCTATCATCCTACATTAATAACATTTCTAAGAATTCCTATTCGTTCAATTTCTATTTCACAAACATCGCCAGCACTCATAAATACTTGCGGGTCACGAGAAAAACCTACTCCAGAAGGGGTTCCCGAAGCTATTACATCTCCTGGTTGTAATTCTATTAGGTTGGAAACATATGATATTATTTGCGCTACATTAAAAATCATATCTTTTGTGTTTGCATCTTGCATCGTTACGTTATTTAAGCGAGTTTTAATTTGTAAATTTTGGGGGTCTGGTATTTCGTCAGCGGTTACCATCCAAGGACCAAACCCACCTGTGCCAAAAAAGTTTTTACCTGGCGTAATTTGAGTAGTATGAAATTGCCAATCTCTCGCACTGGCCTCATTAAAGCATGAATAACCAGCTACATGATTAAGCGCTCGATCTTCAGCTATATATCTTCCTGGTTTACCTATGATGACTGCGAGTTCGCATTCATAGTCCAATTGATTGACTTGCGGTGATTTCAGCAGCGATTGTTCATGACCTACCAATGTATCTGCAAAGCGCAGAAAAAGAGGGGGGTGATCAGTTTTGCTTCTTGGCAGACCTGCATCTATGGCCTCTTGCAAATGATCTGCATAGTTAGTTCCAATACAAAATATATGAGTTGGATCAGGGATGACAGGTAAGAACTCTATTTCATTTAGCTGGTAGTCGGGTTTTTCATTAATATACTTAAGAACTTCAGCATATTTATTTTTTTCTATCAGTTGTTTTAGTGAAGAGATATCCAGTTGTCTTGTAATATCAATTATACCTTTTTCGGCTACTAACCCAATTTTGATTTTATCACCATAGTTGAATGTTATTAATTTCATTCTTATGCCTCAATAAATTAAAATTTAATGCCATATAATTTGCAATAGCTAACATTTATTTATAGTAAAATAAATGTTTAGTGGTCTTACTATCAGCTCTTACGAAACCTTAATCATACAAACATGCCTTTAAAAATGCTCCATGTTCACAATGTTTTGAATGGTCGGGACAAATGGGTGAATCTAAAAGAGCTTTAATTTTTTCTAGGGTGGGCTCAATCCAAGATAAGTCACTCTCATACGCGATTAGGGTAATTTTGAATTCCATTGTAGCGCTTCTATCTTTTAAAAATGGTTCGTCTGTGAATCTATCGCCGTCACAGTAGAGAAAATATCCTATATCCGAGGTTTCTATTCCTAGGCGGTTCATTACCCAAATGTAAAAATCCATTTGGCGTTTATAAGAGGCTTTCCACCAATCATCGAGCGTGATTTTTTTGCCAGCTGACTTTTGAGACGTACTTTTATAATCTACTAAATGGACTTGACCCGTTTTGGTATTAAACCATACATCATCTAGTCCTCCACCAACCTTTAAGTTTGTACTTTTATGGATGGTATGGAATCGACCTTCTGCTCCAAAATGCATGCTCTGGGTCCATAGCTCAAAATTACTATGTTGGAAGGGAACCAGAAAATCCATCTCAAGGTTCTGTAGAAACGGATGACAAGTTCCAGACGTTCTATGGAGATCAAAATCTTTTTTAAGCAAGATGTCTGTAGCTTCATTGATGTTGTAGCCGGGAATACTAGGAAACTTAATTCCTCGAACTTGCATAAGGTAAAAACAAGCAGGACATTTTACAAAATTTTCAATCCTATACCTGCTAAGCTCGTATGGCTCAATCATTTCTGGGTTATATACACCGCGGTGTCTACTCATTTAGCAACCTAAAAGTTGAGAATAAGGTATCTTATGACTGTCTAATAAATAATTATGTGGTTTAGAGGTTACAATAAATATCAGCAAGTTCAAATAAAGTGCGTCAGGTAATTTACAAGTTCATTAAGTAGTCGCATATTTATGCTTATCGTAAATATTTTTTGGTAAAATTATTATGGCAGACAATAACTAATTTTTTGAATGCAGAATGATTGGCGCAGCGTAACTTACAGATGGTGGAAATAATTATGACCGAGAAAAAAAACATTGAAATAGACCTCCAGGGCGAGTGTGCTTTGGGCTTTGAATCTGTTCGTGATTCTATGGCTGAGAGTTTTATTTCTAGAGATGAGATTGGTAGCGCTATATGCGTGTATTTTGAGGGTAAAAAAGTTGTAGATTTATGGGGAGGATACGTGGATGGTGCTCGGAACAATCCGTGGCGGGCAGATACCCTTTGTCTTATGTACTCTGTTGCCAAGTCTATTTGCTCACTTTCTGTGCACATACTTTCAGACCGGGGTCAGATTGATCTGGAGGCGCCAATAGCTGAGTATTGGCCAGAATTTGCTCAGGCTGGCAAAGAGGAAATTAAAGTTAGACATTTTTTATCTCATTGGTGCGGAGTATGGGCAAACGATAGGGCGTTAGCGGGCGATATTTACAATCCGGAAGCAATGGAAAGCGTTATTGCGAGGCAGTCGCCCGCTTGGCCAACCGAAAGCCAGGGCGCTTATAATACGGTAAATATAGGTTTTATTGCAAATGAGGTTGTAAGGAGAGTAACAGGTAAAAGTATACAGAACTTTATAGCTGATGAAATAACTGGCCCTCTTGGAGTTACGTATTATCTTGGCGTATCTGAAGATGCTTTGGACCGATGTGCTGAGATTATACCTAATTCCGCCGATCAAGTTCGTGCAGCTGGTCGTGACCCGAACTCCCCGGTTATTGCTGCATGGAAAGCTTTCCCCAAAAACTTTGGACCGACTGAACAGAATTCGAGCCGCTTTAGACTAGCTGGAGTACCGTCTTTCGGAGGCTTTGGTGAAGCACGAGGTATGGCAAGGATTTATGCTGCCTTAGCCGAAGGAGGCGAACTTGATGGGGTGCGTTTATTATCCTCTGATGGAATCAAACGAGCTGTTGAGACGCAGTGGTCAGATATGCATGAAGGCTTATTTGATCGGCCAATGGCAATGTCAATGGGGTTTATGAAAAATCCACCAGATGGAAAACCCCTTTTTACTTCTTTTCCTGATTCCTTTGGTCATATGGGATCCGGCGGCGCAAGAGCTTTTGCCGTACCTTCAAAGAGGTTGGCTGGGTGTTTTGTTTCCAATTATCAAAGTGAAGGACGTGGAATAGGGGAGAGGACCGAGGCATTTATACAAGCTGTCGAAGAATGTGTCACATAATTTTAAGACAAGTAAAATTCTTTACCTGAACTATTAGAAAATCTATAAAAATGGATGTCTAGTGGGTGTTTTCAGGTAATATATTTTGTATAGTCGTCATAAAATTTACTGCTTATCATTAATATGTTGCGCGACCACCAGATAAGTCGAATACAGCTCCAGTTGAAAATGAATTTTCCTCTGATGCCAACCAGGCAACCATTGAAGCAATTTCCTGGACATTCACAAAACGTCCACGCGGAATTTTAGAAAGCATATATTTAATGTGCTCTTCTGTCATTTGATCAAAAATAGCAGTTTGAGCAGCTGCAGGGGTTATAACATTGACGGATATGTTGAAGTCTGAGAGTTCCTTTCCAAGTGATTTTGTTAGAGCTATAACTCCGGCCTTTGCTGAACTATAGGCTGAGGCGTTTGGATTACCCTCTTTACCGGCAACAGAAGCCACATTAACGATGCGTCCGTATCCAGCTGTAATCATATAAGGTATTACTGCTCTACAGCAAAAAAAAGTTCCGTTCAAATTGACCTCTATTACTTGACGCCAATCATCTACCGGATATTCATGTACAGGGGCATTGGGACCAGAAACCCCTGCATTATTGACTAAAATATCTATATGGCCATCGTGTTTAATTAAAGCAGTTGCTGCTTCTGCTATTTGTTTAGGACAAGTAATATCCACTCCGATGGCTTTTACGTTTATGCCCAGTCTTTTGGATGTTTCATTTGCTAAATCTTGGTTTATATCCCATATCCAAACTTTAGCACCAGACTCAATAAAACGCTCGGCAATTGAGCTCCCGATACCTTGTGCTCCGCCGGTAATCACTGCAATCTTGCCATCTAAATCAGTTTTATTCATATAGAGCTCATGCTGTTTATCCAAAGATTTGTCTATGGTTTATAAAAAATGATTAAAGTGGCGGAACAGTTGAAGGGGGATGCCTATAATTTGTTACTTGTTCAAATGCATAGGCGATTTCAATTAAGGTTGTGTCTGTCCATGGTTTACCAACTATTTGTAGGCCTGAAGGTAGGTCCTCATAGGTATACCCCATCGGAACGACTGCTGCTGGCCAATGAAGTCCAGAAGCTATCCAGGTTGTTGCTCCTGGAGGCGAAACATTCCTGTCGCCATTTAGTTTAGGAGGGAAACTAGCAACTGGAAGAATAAATGCATCAAGGTGTTCTCTTTGCATAGCTTCTTCATAGGCTTTTCGCATTCTTATTTCCTCTGCCTCTAGTCTATGCACAATAGGATCTTTTTGAGGTGAAGGGGCAATTGCTGTAGCCTTAAGGCTTACCTCATGCAATGGATGGTATTTTTCTGATTCAACAATTTCTTTAATTGTTTTAGGGAACTGTTCACTTGTTTTAGAAAGATATGACTCTATAGCCGACCGTACTTCGCTTAAAGGATGGTGTTGTGGTTTGAAGTTATTGAACTCAGGGATAATAAACGGATCAATAATTTCTGCCCCACATTTTTTGAGGTTTTCTGCAGCTTTGTTAACTAGTGCCGTAACATTAGGGTCAGCGCAGCTTTCTGGAAAAGCTTGTCGAAGTACACCTATACGTTTTCCGCATGCACCATCTAATTTAAGACATGTTGTGTATGTCGGTGCAATATGATTCTCTGCGTTAGTAGTGGCTGGGTCAGCATTATCAACTCCGACAATTACGTCTAATAGTGCAACTAGATCGGTGACTGTTCTAGCTAGGGGGCCAGCTGTATCCCGGGAATCATACAGACCTATCATACCTGCTCGCGATATTAATGCCCAACTCGGGCGCAGTCCAACGAGTGAATTATTATTTGCAGGGTTGCGGATCGAACCAAATGTATCCGAGCCAAGACCAACAACCCCGAAACTTGCAGCTAATCCAGCGGCTGTACCACCTGAAGAGCCTCCGGTAGCATGGGCAGTGTTATAGGGGTTTCGTGCAAAAGTTGGCAGTACTGAGTTAATGTTATCAAAGCCACCACGAGCCCATTCAGACATGGTGGTTTTAGCCAGTATTATAGCTCCTGCATCTCTAAGCTTCTTAATAACTGTGGCATCATTTTTGGGTGTCCAACCAATTAAAGAGGCTGACCCACCTGTCGTTTGAAGTCCTGCGACATCATAATTATCTTTAACCAGGATAGGTATTCCATGCAGAGGCCCAACAAATCGCCCTGATTTTTTCATATATTGATCCAGCGCGTCTGCGTCAGAGAGAGCTTCAGGGTTTACTGCAATAATGGCCCAAAGAGCCGGACCTTTCCTATCATATGCTTTAATGCGGTCAAGAAAAGCTTGTGTTATAACTCGTGCACTAGTTATCTCTGATTTAAGGGCTGCATGTATGTCAGCTATAGATGCTTCTTCAACTCTAAAATTAACACTATTATCCATTGCTCAGTATTCGTTATTATAATAAATTTTACAATTATTATTCAATTGGAATGAATAAAGAATGTCTTTCTTTTCCATCGACTGAAGCAGATAGATGTCCTTTACCATGAATATCTTCTACCAGAAATATTTCACCTGCCTTTATTGTACGCACTTCTCCGTCACTTGCTGTTATTTTAACTGCTGCGTCTAGGTTAACGATATATTGACGTCTGGGGGCAGGGTGCCAATCTAGGTCATATTTGCCAATTGTACGTCGAAAAATAATCCCATTGGCAGGCATTTTTTCTGAGAGCTGGCTATAGCCTCTATCTTCTGCCCATTCGATTTCAATATCTCTGAAATGTGACTCACCATTATCATCGGCGTAAAGGTTGTGTATATGCATTTCGATTTTCCTTTACTAACTAATATATTGCTGATTATTTTTTAATTTTTATGTCTGACTATTAGCTGATTCAATCTTATCTTGAGTTTTAGTTATAAAATCTGTTGCGTCGTGACGTTCACGAAGTTGTTCATTCAATTCGCCTCGTACTCGGTTAACCATACGTCCCCGTTGCACAGTTTCTCTAGAATCGATTTCTTCAGACCACCTAATTACATGCTTATAAGAATTAGCATCTAAAAATAA
>JAQWSA010000041.1 GCA_029243445.1 Alphaproteobacteria bacterium | reverse complement strand
ACCAAATGGAAAAATTTGGGACGGTCTAAAATCTCTTCGCAAAGACAATACTGGTTATAACTTAAAGCAAATATTTATCGGCTCTGAAGGAACCTTAGGTATTATAACTGGTGCAGTCATTAAGCTATTCCCACTTCCTCTAGAACGTCAAACTAGTTTCGTTGCTTTAAAAAACCTAGAGACCGTAATTGAACTATTAAGCAAAGCACGTTTAACAAGTGCAGATACTATTTCAACGTTCGAACTAATCCCAAGAATAGGCCTGGATCTGTCTTTAAAACACATTCCAGGTACTATCGATCCAATGATTGATAAGCATGAATATTATGCGTTAATAGAATTTGAGTCCGGATCTATGAATAGTGGGCTTAATTTAATAATGGAACATTTTTTATCAGAGGCTATTGAAGAAGAACTATTGGTGGACGCCGTAATTTGCCAATCGGTAAGTCAACGAGAACAGATGTGGTTTATACGTGAGGGAATGGTATTAGCACAAAGCCTAGAAGGTGCTAGTATAAAAAACGATATTTCAGTTCCAATATCCAAAGTTCCAGAATTTATTCATCGAGCTAATACTTTACTTTCTAATAACTACCCAGGTATTCGTCCTGTTGCTTTTGGCCACATAGGTGACGGAAATATTCACTATAATTTACAGCAACCTATTGGCACAGATAATGAAAAATTTCTTTCCTCATGGCATGATATTACTGAAATGGTGGTTAAAATTGTTAACGACCTAAAAGGTAGTTTCAGTGCTGAACATGGTATAGGCATGTTCAAAGTCAGTGAGCTCCGAGAATACAAATCTTCAGTAGAGATAGAACTCATGCAAAATATTAAGAAATCATTCGATCCAATTGGTATAATGAACCCTGGTAAAATTCTATGAATAAAATCCTTTAGTGTTAAAGTAGAGAACTACTTATATTTTTTATTTATTTTTAAATGTAGTTCAATAAGATACCTCCAAATAGGAAATATTTATGTCTGATTATAACCCTCCTGTTAAAGACATGCTCTTTATTTTTGATGAATTATGCAACCTTAAAGAGCTTAATAGCTTGCCAGTTTTCTCAGAAATTACTCGTGATATGGTCGATCATATACTAAACGAATCTGCTAAATTTACTAGTGAGGTGGTAGCACCGTTAAATCAAAGTGGTGACCAAGAGACATCAGTTCTAAGAGATGGCGAGGTTACGACCCCAAAAGGGTTCAAAGAAGCTTACATAAGTTTTATTGAAGGAGGTTGGAACGGCACTCCATTTGCACCAGAACATGGCGGAATGGGCTTGCCATGGACGCTAACAACCTCACTGCAAGAGATGTGGCAGTCAGCTAATTTAGCATGGGCTCTTTGTCCCCTTCTAACTATTGGAGCAATTGAGGCTGTAATAGCGCATGCAAAACCAGAACTAAGCAAAGCGTTCCTTCCAAAACTCGTAAGCGGTGAGTGGACAGGCACTATGAATCTTACAGAGCCGCAAGCCGGAACTGATATGAGCTTATTAAAGACCCGGGCAACGCGAGATGGAGAAAATTACCGAATTAAAGGTCAAAAAATATACATTACTTATGGCGAACAAGATTTAACTGAAAATATAGTGCATCTGGTTCTTGCACGGCTACCAGATGCCCCCATTGGCGTAAAAGGTATTAGCCTGTTTTTGGTGCCAAAGTTTTTAGTAAACGAAGATGGTAGCCTAGGAAAAAGAAACGATGTTTTTGCAGTAAATATCGAGCATAAACTCGGCATCCATGCCAGTCCAACATGTGTAATGGCTTACGGTGATAATGAAGGAGCTATCGGTTATCTAGTAGGAAAAGAAAATGATGGCCTGAGATGTATGTTTACCATGATGAATAATGCCCGCCTGAATGTAGGACTTCAGGGAGTGGCAATTGGCGAACGCGCCTATCAACAAGCAGTAGAGTTTGCAAAATCAAGGATTCAATCTGCGGCCGTTAGTGGAAGTACTAAATCAACAACCATCATAAATCATCCCGACGTAAGAAGAATGCTAATGATGATGAGGTCTCAAGTAGAAGCTATGCGAGCTATCACATATTATACTAACTCCGCACTCGATATATCAAGAAACCACACAGAAGAAAAAGTTAGAGATATTAATAACGCCCGAATGGATTTACTTACACCAGTTGTCAAAGCTTGGTGTACCGACCTGGGAGTAGAAATAGCTTCGATAGGTTTACAAGTTCATGGCGGAATGGGGTTTATAGAAGAAACTGGTGCAGCGCAATATTTTAGAGATTCCCGAATAGCGCCAATCTACGAGGGCACGAATGGTATTCAGGCTATAGATTTATTGGGTAGAAAGTTTCTACGTGATGGAGGTAGCGCAATGGAGGATCTTATAAATGAGATTGAAGGAATAGATGAAGAATTAATTGAAACAGATGATGCAGATTGCAAGGCAATACAAAAATCACTGCGTGAAGGGCTTAATTCTCTTAGAACAGCGTCAGAATGGCTACTGGATCCAAAGAATAATGATATAGATACAAAATTTTCTGGTGCCACCCCTTTTCTGCACTTAACCGGTACTGTTGTTGGCGGTTGGCTTATGGCCCGTTCGGCTCTTGCAGCTCATAGAAAATTACCAAATTCTAAAGATCAGACATTTTTAGAAGCTAAAATAATAACTGCAAGGTTTTATGCTGACCATGTACTTCCACGTGCTAATACATTTTTACCAGAGATAACCAGAGGAAGTGGCTCAGTTCTAGCACTGCCTGAAGATTCTTTCTAAACAACCGCAAATATATAATAAATTTATATTACTACAGTCGGAGATTAATTATGAATGCCCCTATTGACTTCTACTTTGCTTGTGTATCGCCATGGTCTTATTTAGCAATTGATAAACTTAACAGTATTGCTAAGTCACACGAACGTTCGATCGCGTTTAAACCGATTGATGTTGGAAGATCATGGAATGAAGCAGGCGCTGGACAGCCTCTGGGTAATAGGCCGCAAGTATTACAAGATTATCGTTTATTAGAATTGCCTCGTTGGGCTGCCTGGAGAAAAACAGAATTAAATTCTCATCCTAAGTATTTTCCTGCCCCGTTTCATTTATCATCGTACGTAATTATTGCTGCCCTACAGTCTGGACGAGATGTCTATAGATTAACACGGGCACTGATGCGCGGCTGTTGGGTTGACGAATTGAATATTGATGATAAAGCGGATGTTGTAAAGATAATAGAAAGTGTCGGTTTAGATAGTAAAACACTGATGTCAGAAATAGAGAATAAATCAGTTTCTGATGAAATGTCTTCAAATACTGATGAAGCATTATCAGTCGGGGTATGGAGCGTACCTTCAATGGTTTTGGACGGAGAATTGTTTTTTGGACAGGATCGTCTTGAGATGATGGCCTGGCGATTAGATAGCAAATAATATCTATACATTAATTATTGTTAGATAACCAATGTATAGCTTCAGACAAAGAAGCTACTATAATATCAGCTTTTGTAGTTTCAGCGGATAAAGCAGAATTAATCAGTATTTTTTGACCTACGCCTGCATTTATTGCAGCTTCAATATCCGTTTCACGGTCGCCAACCATCGCTGATTTTTTTAAATCAATACCCATTGTATTACTCGCTTTTAGTATCATTCCAGGTCCCGGTTTGCGATCAATAGACTCCCTTTTATAAATACCTATACCATCTTGTGGATGAGTAGGTGCGTGAAAAACTCCTGCTAATTCTATATTGTGATCGGCAAAACATCTGCACATCCACGAAGATAAATTTTGATAGTCAGCTTCACTAAAAATACCTCGCCCGATGCCAGCCTGGTTAGTAACTACAATTAATATATAGCCCAATTCGCGAGCTTGTCTGCACGCTTCAAATACACCTTCATAGAAAACAAAGTCTTCAATTCTCCATATGTAGCCACTATCAACATTAATCACTCCATCGCGATCTAGAAAAATAGCTTTTTTGTTTTTTAGATTCATATAGAATCTCTCAATTTTATTGTCGTACCTGTGCTCGTAATTGCGTCAAAGTAATGTTACTGGAAATTAGTTCTTGATCAAGAATCAACTCAATGACAACAGGACAACTTGCTGCCAAAGCACGCTCGACTGCAGGCCGAAATTCAACTGTTTTAGTAACACGCTCACCTAATGCACCGAAGGATTCTGCCCAAGCCACAAAATCAGGGTTTTGTAACTGCGTAGCAATTTCTCTACCTGGAAACTCTCGTTCCTCATGCATCCGGATTGTTCCAAACATACTATTGTTAGCAATGATAAGAACAATAGGAAGATCGTTTTGAACAGCAGTCGCCAATTCATTTCCAGTCATTAAAATACCACCATCACCTGCATAACATATAACCGGAAGTTCGGGCTTCTCGGCCTTGGCTGCTATAGCAGCTGGCATACCGTATCCCATCGACCCATTCGTTGGACCAAGCAAAGTTCTATATTTTCGAAACCTAAAAAAACGACTTATCCAACCAGCAAAATTACCAGCATCCGTCGTTAAAATTGCATCATTAGGTAATATATCACGAAGTTGTATAAATGCTTCAGCAAGATTCAATGACCCTGGGTATTCTCCAGGCACTGTCCACTTATCAAAATCTGATCGACCTTCTGATAGCCATGAAGCCCATTCACTAGAATCCACCTGAATATTTCTGCGCACCGAACCAACAAAAGCTGAAAGGTCTGAAGCTATTGACAGATCAGCCTGAAATACGCGGCCGAGCTCAGTATGATCAGCAAAAATATGAACTAGTTTTTGATCAGGTTTAGGTGCTTTAATTAAAGTATAAGCCTGAGTTGCTGTCTCACCTAACCGCGCGCCAATAGCCAAAATAAAATCGGCGTTCTTTACACGTTGAGCTAGCTTAGGGTTTGTATTGTAGCCTAGTTCACCTATAAAATTTGGATGATCGTTATTAAAAATGTCTTGAACCCTGAATGAAGCAATAGCGGGTAAACTATTTCCTTCACAAAATGCTTCCAGGTCAGCCACCGACTCCTGTGTCCAGCCACCACCACCGAATATAACAAGCGGTTTCTTTGCATCTGATATCATTCTATTAAGTTTATTAATATCATTATCACCCGGCTCCGGAACTGGTAATTGAGTAGGTACAACATCTACAACTTGAATTTTCTCAACGAGCATATCTTCAGGTAATGAAATCACTACTGGACCTGGGCGACCGCCTTTGGCCATAGCAAATGCTCTAGTGATAATTTCAGGCAACCGCTTAGGATCATCAACTTCGACCACCCACTTAGATAAAGGTTGGTACATGGAAGTGAAATCAATTTCCTGAAAAGCCTCACGACCCCGAAACTCGCGCGGAACCTGACCTATAAAAAGAATCATTGGAGAAGAATCTTGAAAAGCTGTATGAACACCAATGCTCGCATTACACGCACCCGGCCCCCTAGTAACAAATGCAATTCCTGGCTGACCGGTTAATTTTCCATGTGCTTCTGCCGCATAGGCTGCACCACTTTCATGTCGACAAGTAATGACTCGTATAGAATCACGTACATCATAAAACGCATCAAGCGCTCCAAGATAGCTTTCCCCCGGAACGCAAAAAACTGTCTTAATACCATTAAGTTCAAGGGCCCTTACTAAAACCTGTCCACCTGTACGTTCCATATTATTCTCCACTTAAACCTAAAGGTATTTAGCATACCATTTTAGAACTTCAATTTTCTGAATTTCATGCAATTTGGGGTTAGTCATATAGTAAGAATCGTAATGCTGTGCATTGGGTATTTTAACTAACTTCTTAGGTTCCCCCAATGCTTCATAACATGTTAGCTGCTCAGTGACCGGAACTAACATATCAAATTCAGAATAAACCATAAGTACGGGTCGTGGAGAAATGCGACCAGCTACCCACTCCGGTTTATAGCGCCAACAAGCTGCA
>JAQWSA010000040.1 GCA_029243445.1 Alphaproteobacteria bacterium | reverse complement strand
AATCAGTCGTTTGAGGTGGGTGGTCTGCTATTACACGAATTTGATTTATTTGCAGCTGGATCAGGAGCTATACTCGTGGGAGTGTTAGCCGTTTTTTTCCATTATACACGTATTGGCCGAGCTCTAAGAGCTGTCGCTGACGATCATCAGGCGGCCATGGCAGTGGGAATACCACTTAAGACAATATGGATTATAGTTTGGTCAGTTGCTGGTTTTGTGGGTTTGGTGGCAGGTATAATGTGGGGGGCCAAGAGTGGTGTTCAATTTTCTCTTTCATTAATTGCGCTTAAAGCCTTGCCGGTCTTAATCCTAGGCGGATTCACTTCTGTACCAGGCGCGATTGTTGGCGGTCTAATTATTGGAGTAGGAGAAAAAATAGCAGAAATATATTGGGGGCCATTAGTTGGTGGCGCTATAGAAAACTGGTTTGCATATGTGTTGGCGTTAGCTTTCCTGCTTTTCAGGCCTCAAGGTTTGTTTGGCGAGCGAATAATAGAGAGAGTTTAGAGGAGGCTTCGTATGCTTTACCGTGAGACTGGACAATTTAAGATTAGCTATGCAGCTGATCAGTCAGTATTTCCGATTGCCCAAGATCGGTGGTTTGTTTCTCTCATTATAGCTGTTGCTGTTTTTGCTGTTCCTCTTCTAGCAAGTGAGTATCTTTTGCAGGCAGTTCTGATACCACTATTAATTTTTTCTCTAGCTGCTATTGGGCTTAATCTACTAGTTGGTTACGCCGGACAGTTATCTCTTGGTACAGGGGGATTCATGGCAGTCGGCGCCTATATGACATATAAGCTGACGACGACTTTCCCAGATATTAATATTATAATTGTGTTTATATTAGCAGGTTTGATTGCAGCATTTGTTGGCCTTATCTTTGGTATCCCGAGTTTACGCATTAAGGGTTTTTATCTAGCTGTCGCAACTCTAGCCTCACAATTTTTTCTTTTATGGATGTTCAACAAGGTTGCTTGGTTTTATAATTATAATTCATCGGGCACTATAACTGCACCACCTCGGGAGATGTTTGGAGTTGTTGTCACGGGGCCTATGGCCAGCGCAGAAACAAGGTATCTGGTTACACTATTTATTGTTATTATTTTTGCCTTTATAGCTAAAAATTTAGTACGAGGTCGTCTTGGAAGATCCTGGATGTCTGTACGTGATATGGATATAGCTGCTGAGATTATTGGTATACGACCGTTTCAAACTAAGCTTATAGCTTTTGCTGTTAGCTCTTTCTACTGCGGGTTATCGGGAGCAATGATGGTTTTCCTGTGGCTTGGGAGTGCTGAGACAGAAGCATTTTCAATTAATGAATCGTTTAATGTTTTATTTATGATTATAATAGGTGGATTAGGTAGTATCCTGGGTTCATTCCTTGGTGCAACATTTATAGTTGGCCTACCTATATTACTCACAAATGCTCCTCAGTTAGTGGGGCTATCTATGCCCATTGATATGCAAAAGCATATCGAGATTATGATATTTGGTTCCCTTATTATATTCTTTCTGATTGTTGAACCTCATGGTTTAGCGCGTTTATGGCAGCTTTTGAAAGAGAAACTACGTCTCTGGCCATTCCCTTATTGATGTAGAGGCTAATACTAATTGAGGAACTCGAGGTTATTGACGCAGTAAACTGTCATGATAGCTTAATAGGCCAGAAAACATTGATTTTAATAACAAAGATGACAGGGAGGTACTTCAAAATGCTTCGTAACTTGATACTTATTTTACTTGGGGGTGTAATAGGGATTACAGGGGTAGTTGCAACGACTCCAGTAGTAGAGGCTGATGAGCAGTTCATACCTATGCTAGTTTACCGCACCGGCCCATATGCGCCTAGTGGAATTCCCGTAGCAAACGGATTTAGAGACTACTATACTATGATTAACAATCGTGATGGTGGTATCAACGGTGTTAAAATTACATTTGAGGAGTGCGAAACCGAATATAACACGAAACTAGGCGTAGAGTGTTATGAAAAACTAAAAAACAAGGGGTCAACTGGAGCTTCTCTAGTAAACCCTTTCTCAACCGGTATAACTTATCAGTTGATTCCTAAAGCGTCAGTTGATGAGGTTCCTATTCTTTCTATGGGATATGGTCGAACTGCAGCTGCTGATGGAAGAGTATTTAAATGGGTGTTTAACTTTCCTACAACTTATTGGAGTCAGGCATCTGCCTTCATTCGATATGTTGCACAACAAGAGGGAGGCGAGGCAAACCTAAAGGGTAAAAAAATAGCACATGTTTATCATAATTCTGCTTACGGTAAAGAAGCAAACCCAACCCTTCAAGCGCTTGCCAAAAAGTATGGCTATGAACTAGTTCTGCTTGCAGTCGATCACCCAGGCCAAGAACAGAAAGCAACTTGGTTACAGATTCGTCGGGCTAAACCCGATTGGGTATTTATGTCAGGTTGGGGTGTGATGAACCAAGTGGCTATTAAAGAAGCAGCCTCAATAAGGTATCCTATGGATCATTTTGTAGGAAATTGGTGGTCTGGATCTGATGCAGATGTTGTACCTGCTGCAGCTGGTGCTAAGGGCTATAAATCTGCAACTTTTCATTCTCCTAAGAGTGATTATCCCGTTCATAGCGACATTATAAAACATGTTTATGGGGGAGATACGTCGAAGGCTAAGAAAAATAGCTTTGGAGAAGTTCTTTATAACAGAACGATTGTTAACGCTATGTTTGCTGTAGAAGCTATTAGAACTGCGCAAGCCAAGTACGGAAACCGTGCACTTACTGGAGCTGAAGTAAGATGGGGGCTTGAGAACCTTAACATAACTGAAAACCGTCTTAAAGAGATGGGAATGGAAGGTTTTACTAAACCGGTTAAGGTTAGCTGTGCTGATCACGAAACCGGTGGTCCGATAATCATTCAGCAATGGGATGGAAGTAAGTGGAACATTGTAAGTGATTGGGTGTCGCCAATACGTGAAGTCGTAAGACCCATGGTTGAGAAGGCTGCTGCCGCTTATGCAACTGAGAACGGGATTAAGCCGCGTAGTTGTTAAATTGTAGGTAACAATTTAAGTATGATCGTAGAATCATCACCAAATGATATGCCAGCGGCTGAAGATAAGCAGCCGCTGGTACTTCGTCTTAATAATGTTGAAGTTATTTATGATCATGTAATTTTGGTATTGAAAGGTGTATCTCTTGATGTTCCTAAAGGTAGTATAGTTGCCCTATTGGGAGCAAATGGTGCTGGAAAAACTACAACTTTAAAGGCAGTTTCTAATTTACTTCGAGCCGAACGTGGGGATGTTACTAAGGGAACTATTGAACTGGACGGTAAGCGTATACAAAATCTAACACCAAATGATTTGGTAAAGCTTGGGGTAGTCCAGGTAATGGAGGGTAGACACTGTTTTGAACATCTCACCATTGAAGAAAATCTTCTGGTAGGTGCTTATGTGCGTAAAGATGGTACTACAAAAATTAGAGAAGACTTAGAAAAAGTTTATAACTACTTTCCTAGACTTAGAGAGCGTTCTAGTGCTCAGGCTGGTTATACATCTGGAGGTGAGCAACAGATGTGCGCAGTCGGGAGAGCATTAATGGCACGCCCCCGCATGATTTTACTTGAT
The DNA here is from genome assembly GCA_029243445.1 of Alphaproteobacteria bacterium. The sequence goes on along the minus strand of JAQWSA010000040.1, from coordinate 6,484 downwards.
GAACCATCAATGGGACTTGCTCCGCAACTAGTTGAAGAAATTTTTGATATTGTTGATCAGCTTAATAAAAAAGAAGGAGTTACTTTTTTACTTGCTGAACAAAACACTAATGTAGCTCTACAACATGCAGATTATGGATATATATTAGAAAACGGCAGGGTTGTACTAGATGGTGATGCAAAAGCCTTAAGGGATAATGAAGATGTTAAAGAATTTTACCTTGGATTATCAAGTTCTGGTAGGCGTAATTATCGAAATGTAAAACACTATAGAAGGCGAAAACGATGGCTGGCCTAAATCTTAACATTGTCATTTTTACTTTTCTAAAATTGGGATTATGACTGATACATTTTATTTAGATGATTTTGAAATCCAGGATCAAGAGACGCGGGAAATTAATTTATTTAAGGATTTGCGCCGACAAATTGACCACGCTAAGAATAACACAATTTATTACGCCAATTCTTTAAAAAATATTAAATCAACTAATATAAGCGATAGGCAACAACTATCTAAACTACCAATTTTAAGAAAAAATAGCTTAGTTGATTTACAAAACGAAAACCAGCCATTTGGCGGCTTACTGGCACTTCCAATAGACAACCTCTATAGAATATTTACTTCACCTGGTCCAATCTACGAACCTCAGTTTAAGAGACAAGACTACTGGAGGCTTGCGAGAGCTTTATGTGCTGCCGGTTTTAATAATAAGGATATTGTTCACAACAGTTTTTCCTACCACCTCACTCCCGCGGGTGCCATGTTAGAATCAGCAGCTCATTCTATAGGGTGTCCTGTGATACCTGCTGGGACTGGTAATACTGAGCAACAGCTACAAATTATAGAGGCAATAAAACCGTCCGCATACACTGGGATTCCTGATTACCTGAAAGTCTTACTCGATAAAGGTGAAGAGCTAGATAGGGATGTTTCATCAATAAAAAAAGCTTTAGTATCTGGAGCTGCATTACCCGAAAATTTAAGAGGGGAATTAGAAAGTAGAGGCATTAGCATACAGCAATGTTATGCAACCGCTGAGCTGGGTCTAATTAGTTACGAAACTAATTTTAATGGTAAAATATGTGAAGGAATGATGATTGCTGAAGATATAATAGTTGAAATTGTAAGACCTGGAACCGGAGATTTAGTTTCATTAGGAGAGGTTGGTGAAGTGGTTGTAACAACATTAAAACCAGAATATCCACTAATCAGGTTTGCAACGGGAGATTTATCTGCCGCACTTCCGGGTAACAGCCCGTGCGGTCGTACTAATACGCGCATAAAGGGCTGGATGGGACGTGCCGATCAAACAACTAAGATAAAAGGTATGTTCGTAAGTCCTCAGCAAGTTGATATTATTTCCAAAAGGCACCCAGAAATTCTTCGTTCACGATTGGTAGTTGCTCGTGATGATCAACAGGATATTATGACACTAAAAATTGAGTGTATTTCATCAGACTCCGAGTTATTAGAAGCAATTTCTAGTACACTAACCTCAGTTACCAAGCTAAAGGGTAATATTGAACTTATGCCTAATAATAGTCTAGATAATGACGGAATGATTATTGACGATAGACGTGATATAGATTAATTGCCATTCAAATTTCATAGATTATAAACTAGCCGAGGAAGTCTAATGCGTGTTGCTATTGTCAATGAACCTGGCATTCAAAATCTTACTGTAGTTAAGCGTCCAGATCCTGAACCTAAGTATGGAGAAGTTTTGGTTCGTATGAATGCTGCAACTCTTAATTATCGTGATTTATTAACAGTTGAGGGTGGTTATGGGTCTAAACAGCGAACTATTGATTTTATTCCGCTTTCGGATGGGGCAGGGACAGTAACTGAAGTTGGAGAAGGTGTTTCTAGCTTTAAGACAGGTGATAGAGTAGTTGGAAATTTTTTTCAAGAGTGGTTGGCTGGAGAACCTAATCAAGAAAATATGCAATCGGGATTGGGTGGGGTTTTGGATGGAGTTGCTTCGGAATATAGAGTATTTCCTGAATATGGTTTATGCCATACCCCGAATCACCTTACTGATGCTGAGGCTGCAGCCCTTCCTTGTGCGGCTCTTACAGCATGGAGTGCAATAGTAGATCAGGGTCATACAAAACCTGGGGATATAGTTATTACTCAAGGAACAGGAGGGGTATCTGTATTTGCATTGCAATTTGCTAAATTAGCTGGTGCCCAGGTTATTTCTACTTCATCATCTAATGCTAAACTTGATAGAATTAGTTCTATCGGAGCTGACCATACAATAAACTATATTCAGAATAAGAATTGGGCTAAGACAGCTCGCGATTTAAGCAATGGACGCGGTGTTGATTTAGTTGTCGAAGTTGGTGGCGCTGGAACTTTAGAACAATCAATAAAGGCGGTTCGCCCTGGTGGTGCAGTTTGTCTAATTGGTGTTCTTTCTGGTGCTAATCATGAGTTTCGACTACCATTAGTTGTTACAAGGAAAATTAGATTAGAAGGAGTAACATGCGGTAGCTTGGAACAATTTCAAAATATGCTTCGCTCTATAGATCAACATAAGTTACGGCCAGCTTTAGACGAGAGACAATTTAGTCTTGATGAATTACCTGCCGCCCTTGAATATATGCGAACTGGCAAACATTTTGGAAAAATTGCTATAAATATTTAACGTGCGCCTGAAACGTTTACTTTGGTTCCAGCAATATACGATGCTCCTTCTGACAATAAGAATAAAATAGCTGCCGCGACTTCTTTTGCTTCCCCTACTCGTTGCATAGGTAGAATCGGTCCTACTTTTTCAACTCGTCCGGCAGGTTGGATCTCTGTATCTATTACTCCTGGACTTACTGAGTTCACTCTAATGGCTTCTGCGGCAACCTCTTGCGCTAAACCCCAGTTAAAAGAGTCTACAGCTCCTTTTGAAGCTGCATAGGAAACATTTACTCCTGGACCTCCAAGGTGTGAAGATGCTGATGATACGTTGACTATTGCTCCACCTGTGCCTCCATGCTTGGTTGACATTCGTTTTATTGCTTCACGACAACAGATGAACATTGCAGTGACGTTTAAAGCCCAAAGTGGTGCTAGCTCATCGGCATTTATTTCGTCTACTCTACCGTAAGGTCCAATAATGCCTGCACTATTGACTAAATGTGTAACCTTTCCGAGTTTTTCATCGACCGTACTGAATAGGCGTACAACATCGGCCTCTTTGCTTACATCGGCTTGAACAGCAATCGCCTTTGCTCCAGCTTTTATACAATCATTAACAACTTGGTCAGCACGAGATTTATTACTTAAATAGTTTACACATATAGATTGATATCCTTCTTTGGCTGCTTCAATACAGGTAGCCGCTCCCAGTCCTCGACTGCCTCCAGTAACTATTAAAACTCTAGACATTACAAACTCCTAAATTCACTTTTTAACTTTATATAGTTTTTCTATATGTGTTTTATAAACCCTTTTCGATAGTCTAGTCATATAAATAAAAAAAAGGAATTAATATGAATGATCAAGATGTTAAAAAATTTCAAGTGGTGTTTGATTGTGATGCTCGCGCAGTAGGTAAAATGCGTTGTGAAATGGATGTTCGTTTGTTGTATCCCGAAAAAATTCAATGGGAATTTGCTTCTGATGAATATAGTTTCCATGGTGGTGACGGAACTGCTCCATTACCGATTGCCTACTTTATGGCAGGTCTAACTAGTTGCTTGATGACCCAGTTCCGTGCTTTTGCTAAACGACTAAGGGTAGAAATTAAAGACGTAAACATTCATTGTGAGTGTGAGTGGGAGGCAGTGCAGACTGGACGAGAGCCGTATGAATCATCACCTAAAAGTATCAGTATGGATTTGATGGTTGAAAGTGATTCTACTTTAGAAGAGATAAAAAAAGTTATAGAGGCTGCTAAGAAGGGATGTTTTATAGAGCAGATGATGAATAAACAAAATGAAATAAAACATCGGCTTAAAGTGGGAGATAACTGGATTAACGTTTAATAAGTCGATCGATTAGGGTGAAGGCTTTATATATAATAAATTATACTCTTTGGAGATTTATCAGACATGCTTAAGCTTGCAGCTAACATCAATTATTTATTCACTGAATTACCATTCCTGGAACGTATTTCAGCTGCAGCAGAAAATGGCTTTACTGGCATAGAAATTCTTATGCCCTATGAATATAGACCGGAAGAAGTTTCTTCAATTCTTCAAATGAATAACCTTGAATGTGTATTAATCAATACACCATATGGAGATGTCTTTGGTGGCCATACTGGCTTAGGTGCTATAAGTGGTAGAGAAAATGAGTTTTATGATGATGCAAATAGAGCACTCGACTATGCGGTAAAAATAAATTGTAGGCGTATTCATGCACTTGCAGGAATACCTGAAAAAGATACGGATTTAGCCATATGTCGTGAAACATTTATTACTAATTTACGGGTTATGGCAGAATTAGCTGTAGATAGAGAAATAACAATACTGATTGAGCCTCTAAATACATTCGACTTTCCTGGCTATTATCTAACCTCTCAAGAACAAGCACAATCCATTTTAATTGATGTAGGAATGCCCAACGTAGCCTTACAGATGGACTTTTACCATTGTCAGATTATGGAAGGTGATTTGACTTCTAAATTTAATCGTTTTCAAAAATATATAGGGCACATTCAAATTGCTGGTGTTCCTGGCCGTAATGAGCCATTTATTGGTGAAATTAATTACCCATATATACTCGAAATGATAGAATCATCAGAATTTTCTGGCTGGGTGGGAGCTGAATATACCCCGAAAGGAACCACTACAGCTGGTCTTCACTGGGCAAAGTTGTATGGAATTACATAGTATTTAATTTTATTTCTATAGATAGTGTATAATGCCTTTATGTCAGTTTATTACGGTGTATATTTTTATGGATCATTTTAAAAATGAATATAGCCAATAAACATGGCGTCACCACTTTCGAATAAAGTATATCGAACACTTTTTTTAGCCCAAGTTATTTCTTTGCTTGGTACAGGATTGTCTACAATTGCTCTGGCCTTATTAGCGTTTGAACTAGCTGGAAATGAAGCTGGAAAAGTACTAGGCACTGCACTTGCACTTAAGATGGTAGCCTATGTCTTCGTTGCACCTGTTATGGCTGGTTTTGCATATAAATTTTCAAGACGAAGGCTTCTAATAATATTAGATTTAGGTCGGGCGATACTAATTTTATTTTTACCATTTGTTAATGAAATCTGGCAGATTTATTTAATTATATTTATTTTGAACTCGTTCTCCGCTGGCTTTACTCCAATATTTCAAGCAACTATTCCGGATATTCTGACAGATAAAGGGCAGTACACACGCGCACTCTCGCTTTCACGCCTCGCCTATGATTTAGAAAACTTATCAAGTCCAATTATAGCCGCTTTATTGCTCACTGTATTATCTTATAATGTTTTATTTGTTACAAATATGGTAGCTTTTTTGATTTCGGCAATATTAATATTTTCAGTTAAATTACCATTGCCTAAACTCTATGAGAGAGAAAGGGGCATTTGGCAGAATACTAGTTTTGGTATACGAGCTTATCTTAAAACACCTAGATTAAGAGGGCTATTAGCGTTATCTCTAGCTGTAGCTTCAGCTGGAGCAATGGTTATTGTCAATACTGTTGTTTATGTTCGTGATCAGTTGTCTAGATCAGAAAGTGATACTGCTTTAGCTTATGCAGCTGTTGGTGTCGGCTCCATAGTTGTGGCTTTGTTGCTACCAAAGCTTCTGGATCGATTTACCGAACGATTTTTAATGATCTCTGGTGGTTTTATATTAGCACTATCTCTTTTAATGGGTGCGAACGATCCAAATTTCTTATATTTACTTATATTATGGTTTTTTATTGGCTTTGGTTCATCACTAATCTTAACTCCTTCCGGTAGATTACTTTTAACTTCTGCTACTGAGGGGGGGCGCCCCACTATTTATGCAGCGCAGTTTGCATTATCTCACTCATGTTGGCTATTTGCGTATGTGCTTGCAGGTTGGGTTGGATTTACATTTGGCTTATCAGTAGCATTTTTGTTATTATTTTTAGTTGCAGTTTTATCTACGTTATTGGCTCTCTTTCTTTGGCCTGCAAATGATCCGAAAGATATAGATCATATACACAGCTCCCTATATCACAGTCATCTCCATATTAGTGATGAGCATCATTTACATGACCATGAAGGATGGGAAGGACCAGAACCTCATGATCATGCACACCTTCATGAAGAACAAAGACATAGCCATCATTATGTTATAGATATACACCATCCTCGATGGCCAAGTAATTAAACGCTATTTAATATGTTACTATAGAGTTTAGAAACTTACTTTTTAGACAAGATTAAGTAATCTAGCGGCATTACCACCCCATACTAATGCTTTATCTTCTTCAGATAGTCCTTTTACTGAATCAATATGTCCTTGTCTTTCCTGTTTACCTAGCTGCTCAAGATCAATAAAAATAG
>JAQWSA010000039.1 GCA_029243445.1 Alphaproteobacteria bacterium | reverse complement strand
GCAAAACGATGAGCTTCATCTCTTAGTCTTTGTAAATAATATAATAATGCATCATCACTTGTAAGAGAAAACGGCTTTTTATCATTAGTATAAAACTTTTCTTGTCCAGCATTGCGGTCTGGACCTTTTGCAATAGCTGCCAAAGTAATTCCTTTAATATTTAACTTATCTAGTACAGCTGTTGCTGCCCTTAACTGACCTAAACCACCATCTATAAGTAATAGTTGAGGCCATTGTCCTGAAATTTTTTCAGGGTCCTCTTTTATGGCACGGGAGAAACGTCGTGATAGCATTTCATACATCATGCCGTAATCATCTCCAGGTGAGTACTTAAGATTTTTTCCTTTAATATGTCCTTGCATATTAAATTTACGATAAGCAGTCTTTATAAAGCCCTCAGGACCTGCAACTATCATAGCTCCAATCGCGTGTTGTCCCCCAACATGTGAGTTGTCGTAAACCTCAATTCTTTCTATTGGTATACTAAGATTAAATAATTTGGCAGTTTTTCTTATTAGCTCTTGGTTTGTAGCTTTTTCAGCTAATTTCCGTTTTAAGGCTTCTCTAGCATTATCTAAGGCATGGTTTAAGAGTTTACGACGATGACCTCGCAAAGGAACTGATATTTTAACTTTATGCTTAGCACGAACTCCGAGGGCTAACGTAAGCAGGGATTCATCTTCTGGCTGGTGGCTGAGGAGTAGTAAACGAGGCGGTGACTTATCTTCATAAAATTGTCCGATGAAGGCGGTAAGTACTTCTTCTACACGCAATAAATTATCATGCCGTGGAAAAAAAGCATGATTGCCATAATTACGGCCACCTCTATAAAAAAATACCTGTACACAAGTCTGTCCTGCAGTTTTCCATGCCGCTATAATATCTGCTTCAGGTAGTCTAATGTTTTCTACATTAATATCTTGATGTGCTTGTATTTGAGTCAAGGCGCGAATGCGATCACGAGCACGGCCTGCTGCTTCGAATTCTAGGTTTTTGCTAGCGGCGTGCATTTCTTCTGCTATACTTTCTTGTACTGCTCGAGATTGACCACCAAGAAATATGCGTGCTTGTTTTACGAGTTTTGCATAATTTTCTGAGGATATATGACCTACGCAAGGTGCACTACAACGCTTTAATTGATATTTTAAGCATGCTCTGGTGCGACCAGAAAACACACTATCTGAACAACTACGTAGCAGGAAAGCACGCTCTAACGAATTTAATGTGCGGTTAACAGCTCCTGCTGATGCAAAGGGGCCGTAATATTCACCTTGTATTGTTCTAGCCCCACGATATTTAGTAATACCAATCCAGTCATCTGGATTTATATTTGACTTCTGAATAGAAGATTCATTTTTTCTTTTTTTTCTATTTATTTTATTATTATAAGGCGCACCAGTTCTTAGTGTTTTTCCATTAAGTTTAGCTGTTAGTAAAATATAGGGAAAACTTTTATCATCTCTTAACAGTACATTATAGCGAGGTGCTAGCCGCTTGATCAGATTGGATTCAAGTAATAGTGCTTCAGCTTCAGTGTGTGTTGTAACAACTTCTAATTTAATTGTTTGTGCAACCATTTTCTGAAGGCGCAATGGGAGGTTAGATAGGTTGGTATAGTTCGCAACTCTACGTTTAAGATTACGGGCTTTTCCAACGTAAAGCACTTCTCCCTTTTTATTTAACATGCGATACACGCCAGGACTTATTGGTAAGGTTAAGATAGCCTGTTTTAAGGCTGCTAGGCCTGTGTGGCTAAGTCTATCTTCCTTTTTATTTTTTTCGACTTTATCGAGATTTGTCATGGATATTTTTATTCATGATAATAAGAATTATAACCTTATATTACACAACTCATATGAGAGGAGTTAGCGGTGGGAAGTTATTAGTTTCAATAAATCATTACAATATTTCTTTAGTAACATCTCATCGAAGAGAATATATATATATTATCTAGCTTATGATATTAATTATCAAAGAGTATTTATTGCAGAATCTAGACATAGCCTAAAATAAATATTCTAATTAATATAGAAAAATCAGAACAACAAATTCTTTTCTATTATTGTTGCTCTTTAGGTGGTGAATAAATCAATAAAGTTTTTAAAGGGGATAGACAATGTTAAAAGCAACTTTTGGAGCTGGATGTTTTTGGCATCCTCAGCATGTTTTTGATGAAATAAATGGCGTTATTAAAACTGAAGTCGGTTATATGGGGGGACATACTAGTCAACCCACCTATGAGGAAGTTTGCACTGGAAGTACGGGTCACGCTGAGGTTGTTCACATAGAGTTTGATCCAGAAAAAGTTTCCTATGAAAATTTACTTAATACATTTTGGGATGTTCATGATCCTACTCAATTTAATCGTCAGGGACCTGATATAGGTACTCAATATAGATCTACTATTTTTTATCACGATAAAAATCAGGGTGCTGAAGCGCGTGATTCAAAAGACACTCAAGCAAATTCAAAAAAATATAACTCAGATATAATGACAGTTATTGAGAAAGCAGAAACATTTTGGATAGGAGAGAGCTATCATCAAAAATATTTTGCGCGTATGAACCGTCCGGGGATTATTTCAAGTCTATTTAATAATAACTAAATTAGATAAATAAAGTTTATATTTTAGTTCCAAATAGATATCGCGACTATAACTATTTAGGAAGTGTACTAGACCCCATAAGATAGGCGTCAACTGCGTGAGCACATTGTCGTCCTTCTCGAATTGCCCAAACAACTAATGACTGGCCTCTTCGCATATCACCTGCTGCAAATACACCGTCAAGCGAACTTTCATATCCGGTGGTATCGGCTGCTACGTTTCCTCTATTGTCTAGCTCTACTCCAGATTGTTCTAGCATACCATTGGTGCGTGGCCCGGTGAATCCCATTGCCAATAATACCAGATCAGCTTTCAGCTTAAATTTGCTATCCTTTACTTCCTTCATTTGAGGTTTTCCGTTAGTATAGTCCCACTCCACACGAACACATTCTAACGATTCAATTTTTCCGTTAGAACCCAAAGCTTGCTTAGTCACTACCGACCAATCGCGTTCACAGCCTTCTTCCTGAGATGAAGAAGTGCGTAGTTTTAGTGGCCAGTTTGGCCAAGTCATTGACTTATCTTCTTTAATTGGTGGTTTAGGCATAATTTCAAGTTGTGTTATTGATGAAGCTCCATGTCTTATAGAGGTGCCTATGCAGTCGCTACCAGTGTCACCGCCTCCGATTACTATAACGTTCTTGCCTTTTGCACTAATTGTTCCTTGCGGAGCGGCTAATGATTCGCTATCGCCTGCACCGCGTTTATTTTGCTGAAGTAGAAAATCCATGGCAAAATGAATTCCCTTGAATTCTCGTCCCGGTATTTCTAAGTCGCGAGGGGTTTCGGCACCTCCGGACATTACTAATGCATCAAATTCTGCTCTTAATTTCTCAATGGTAACGTCTACGCCGACTTCCATATTAGTGCTAAATACTACGCCTTCGTTTTTCATCTGGTTTACCCGGCGATCGATTAACCATTTCTCCATTTTGAAGTCAGGTATGCCATACCGCATTAGACCACCTATGCGATCATTTTTTTCAAAAAGTGTGACATCATGGCCAGCTCGGCTAAGCTGCTGGGCGCAGGCCATTCCTGCTGGTCCTGACCCAATTACTCCAACTCGTTTCCCGGTACGTTTTTCAGAAATTTGAGGTTTAATCCAGCCTTCTTGCCAACCACGGTCCACAATAGCACATTCTATCGTTTTTATAGTTACGGGAGAATCATCTATATTTAAAGTGCAAGCAGACTCACAAGGAGCAGGGCAGATACGTCCAGTAAACTCTGGGAAATTATTAGTTGAGTGTAGGGCATGTAGAGCAGATTCCCACTGATCTCTATAAACTAAATCATTCCAATCTGGTATTAAGTTATTTACTGGACAGCCGTTGTGACAGAAAGGTATTCCACAATCCATGCAACGCGCGGCCTGACGCTCTAATTCTGGTTCTGGTAATGGTTTGATAAACTCTTTCCATGTTTGTCGTCTTGAATCTATGGACTCGTATACACGATCTTGTCTCTCAAACTCTAGAAAACCAGTGTCTTTTCCCATAATTATATTCCTTATGCTTCTAATTATCTACTCAGCTGCAGCCACAGTTGCTGACTCTTCAATCTGCAATTCCAGAAGTGCGCGTCGATAATCTTTTGGCATTACCTTAATAAATTTAGTTAGTGTGATCTCCCAGTCGTTCAGTAGATTGGTAGCTTTAACACTGTTAGTAAGTCTCTGATGTCTTTCTATTAAAATACGGAGACGTTCAGCGTCATAATTTAGCATGTGACCCATACCACTATCTTCAGCACTTATTGAGAGTGCTTGAGGAGGTTTGGTGCCGTCTAAAATATCATGATCAGTTGGAACTATAGATTCAAGTTCAACCATTGATATGTTGCAATTTTCTTTAAATGTATTATTTGGGTCGTAAACGTAAGCTATACCTCCAGACATTCCTGCTGCGAAATTCCGACCTGTCTCACCTAGAACAACAACTACGCCCCCTGTCATGTATTCGCAACCATGATCGCCAACACCTTCTACAACAGTTATAGCGCCGGAATTTCTTACCGCAAAACGTTCTCCGGCAATACCCTCAAAATGTGCTTCTCCTGCTATGGCTCCATAAAGTACGGTGTTACCAATTATAATATTTTCCGACGCTACTAGTTTACCGGAAGATGGTTGGCGCACTATAAGTTGGCCACCTGATAACCCTTTACCAACGTAATCGTTGGCATCGCCAAATAGTTCAAGGCTTATTCCTCGAGCAAGGAATGCCCCGAAACTGCCACCCGCATTACCTGAAAAGCGAATTGATATTGTATTTTCAGGTAGTCCTGCATGTCCATATTTCTTAGCAACCTCTCCTGAAAGAGTCGCACCAACGGTTCTATTTGTGTTTTGGATATCTTTTTCAATATTAACTGGTAATCCCTTTTCCAGGGCTTCAGCTGAAAGCATAATTAATTCATTATCTAGAGCTTCTTCAAGGTTATGATTCTGAGTTTCGCAATTATAGATAGCTACGCCTGGCTTTGCCGGAGCCTGGTATAGAAGTCGAGCAAAATCAATTCCTTGAGCTTTCCATTGTTCTATGCTTTTTCGCATATCAAGCATATCAGATTTGCCAATCATTTCATCAAAATTACGAAATCCAAGTTGGGCCATCAATTCTCTTACTTCTTCTGCAACAAAGAAGAAATAATTAATCACATGCTCAGGAGTTCCCGTAAAACGCTTACGAAGTATCGGGTCTTGGGTTGCCACTCCTACTGGACAGGTATTCAAATGACATTTTCTCATCATAATACAGCCAGAGGCAATTAGAGGGGCCGTAGAGAATCCAAATTCATCCGCCCCTAGTAAAGCTCCAATGACAACATCTCGCCCTGTGCGTAAGCCACCATCAACTTGTACTGCAATCCGGCCGCGCAAACCATTTAAAACTAATGTTTGTTGGGTCTCTGCTAAGCCTATTTCCCAAGGTGAACCCGCATGAGTTAAAGAGGTTAAAGGGCTTGCTCCTGTGCCTCCTTCAAATCCTGAAATAGTCACATGATCAGCTCTTGCTTTACTGACCCCAGCCGCAACAGTCCCAACTCCAACCTCTGACACCAATTTTACCGACACTCGTGCCTTTGGATTTACATTTTTTAAATCATGTATAAGCTGTGCTAAATCTTCAATTGAATAAATATCGTGATGAGGTGGAGGTGATATTAGTCCAACGCCTGGTGTAGAATGACTGACAGCTGCAATATTTTTATTGACCTTGTGCCCAGGAAGTTGACCACCTTCTCCAGGCTTAGCTCCCTGAGCCATTTTTATTTGAATATCATCAGCGTTTACTAGGTATTCAGTAGTAACTCCAAATCTTCCGGAAGCAACCTGCTTTATAGCAGAGCGCATAGAATCACCGTTAGGTAGAGTTTGAAATCTATCAACTTCTTCGCCGCCTTCACCAGTATTGGATTTTCCCCCAATACGATTCATAGCTATGGCAAGGTTAGTATGAGCTTCCCTACTTATTGATCCAAAGCTCATAGCTCCTGTAGCAAAACGTTTTACAATTTCACTAGCTGGTTCAACATCTTCTATGGTAATCGCATTATTAGAGAACTTAAACTCCATTAATCCGCGAATAGTTAATAAACGTTTACTTTGATCATTTATACTATTTGCAAACCTTCTATAATTATCAGGGAGGTTACCTCTTACCGCATGTTGCAAATCAGTAACAGTTTCTGGAGTCCAGGCATGATCTTCACCTCTTAAACGGAAAGCTAAATCGCCGCCAACATCAAGCATATTTTGATATATAGGGTTATTTCCCCATGCATTATTATGACGAGCCATTGCATCGATTGCTATGGCGTCAATACCTGCACCTTCTATCGTTGAAGGTGTGCCTGTAAAATAAGAGTCTATAAAATCACTTGATAAACCAATGGAATCAAATATTTGGGCTCCACAATAGGATTGATAGGTTGATATGCCCATCTTAGACATAACCTTAAGCATTCCCTTATTTACGGCTTTAATATAATTTTTTTGTACTTCAGAAGGAGTCTGTTCTATTTCTTCTTTCAACCTTATATCTTCGAGGGTATCAAACGCTAACCAAGGATTTATAGCTTCAGCTCCATAACCTGCAAGCACACAAAAATGGTGAACCTCTCGAGCTTCACCAGTTTCAATAACCAAGCCTGTTGATGTTCTTAGACCTTGTTTAATCAGGTGATGATGTACCGAGGCAGTGGCTAGAAGTGCTGGCATGGCAATTTTTTCAGACGAAGCTTCTCTATCAGA
>JAQWSA010000038.1 GCA_029243445.1 Alphaproteobacteria bacterium | reverse complement strand
GATGGCAATGCTACCCTTTTGCGGGTATAATATGGCTGATTATTGGAAGCATTGGTTGTCTTTAGAAAACAAGCTTTCTAATGCACCTAAAATATTTCGAGTAAACTGGTTTCGTAAAGATTCTGAGGGCAACTTTATATGGCCAGGATTCGGTGAAAACATGAGGGTACTAGAATGGATTGTAAACCGAGTAAATGGTCGCGGGTTTGCCAATGATACACCTATAGGTATTATGCCAAAATATGAAGATTTTACCTGGGAGGGCCTGGATTTCTCTTCAGAATCTTTTTCTAATATTATGACTATTGATATTAAAGAGACTATGCAAGAAGCTAATTCCCAAGAGTTGTTATTTAATAATTTTGGCGACAGACTGCCGTCAGAATTAGAAAACCAACGTCAAGATCTTAAAGCCCGTTTAATGGAATAATATGATCGGTCTATTTTTGATAAATTTAAACTATCTATTTTATTCTAAAAATGAATAGTTCTAAAAGGCTAGTTTTGATTAGTTACTTTGGTTTATAGATATTAATTTCACACTTTGTAAATCGAATGGTTTTTATCAGAGATATGTCAGAAACCAGCTTGAATGGGTTAGAAATGTCGGAAAAAGATATTAAAAGAGAGGATGTATTTTATTATAGTGATGGCTACAAAATAACGGCCCATCTATATAGACCTTCCGATTGGAAAAGTGAGGACGAACCTTTACCTGCAGTTGTTTGTTTAACTGGCTATACTGGACGGAAAAATGTCGCGACAATAGACATTCCAAGAAGGCTTGCTAGAGAAGGATTTGTTACTTTAGCTCCTGACTATGTTGGATATGGAGAGGCTGAAGGACCCAGAGGTAGAAACCGTCCACTCGAGCAGGCCCAAAATGCATACGATGCAGTTACTTATTTAGAAACAATTGACGGAGTTAACTCAGACCGTATTGGCGTCTATGGATCCAGTTTTGGTGCAGCTAATGCGGTTTGGGCAGCAGCTTTTGATAGCAGAATGAAAGTAATTGTATCCGCTGTTGGGGTGCACGATGGAGAACGCTGGCTTCGTTCAGTAAGGTCAGCTTACGACTGGTTTTTATTTCGCGATATGGTCCACGAAGAATCAAAAAATCGAGTTGTAACCGGCGAAAAAAACATGATTTACAGGTATGATATTTACCCTAATGATCCTGATGCAATTGAAAAGCCTGTTATGACCTTTGAGGAGCATGGGGCGGAAGATGTTACCCATGTTGATATTGAAAGTGTAGAAGCATGCTTTCGATACAAACCAGATTGGGTAGTTGATAGGATATCACCTAGGCCAGTTTTGTTTTTTGCTGCTGAGTATGATTCAATAGTTCCTCCTGAAGAAATATATAAAACCTATGAAAAATGTGGTGAACCAAAAAAATTAGTTGAACTTAAAGGTGCAAGGCATAATCACGTGTATGAATTTTCAAACTCTGATTACTTTGAAGTAGTAGCTGGAGAAACAACTGATTGGTTTCGTCATTATCTATAGGGAAAACACAGACTTATAAAGTAAAGTTTAATTTGAATAAACGAAAAGAATTAACTGTGTCCATTGGGTTAAATACTCGTATTGATATAACACCTTACATAGCTCAATCTATTGCAGATGAAGAGATACCGATAGTTGATATCGGTGGTTATCTAAATGGTGATTTACAGGCCCGAGAACAGCTAGCGATTGATCTTAGAGCAATACAAGAAAGTCTAGGGTTTTTTGTTATTGTTAACCATGGTGTGTCGCAGGATTTAATTGATAGTAGTTTTGAACAAGTTGCCCGGCTTTTTGCTTTACCGCTTGAAACCAAGATGAAATACCAAGTTGGTTATCATCATATCGGCTATATACCAGATCGGGCAAGTTCTGTACGCCCTCACGATGTTAAAATATCGGAGTCACATAAAAACGATAAAAAGGATGTAAATGAGGGTTGGGCATTTATGCGTGATCGTTTACCAAATGACGCTAAAGTACTAGCCAATATGCGCCATCGTAATATTAATAAATGGCCTGATGAACTTCCAGGTTTCAAACCTATTCTTTTAGAATACCAAGATTCTATGACGGAGCTAGCTTTAAGTATGTTGCCGGCTTATGCATGTGCTTTAGAAATGCCAGCAGACTATTTTGATGATAAATTTACGTTACCTGAGTTTCATATTCGTTGTTCTTGGTATCCCCCAAATCTGCTTGCAAAAGGTCAATTTTCTTTAGCTCCTCATGCGGATCATAGCTCTATGACCTACTTACCTTTGATGGATGTTCCTGGTCTTGAGGTAATGGCTCCTTCTGGAAAATGGATGGAGGTAGCTCCATTACGTGGAGGAATTGTAGTAAATACAGGGGAATTTATGAATCGTTGGACAAATGGCCGTTTTATAGCCACACCGCATCGAGTAGTTCCTCCAAAAAAAGATCGTTATGCACTAACCTTTTTCTTCAATACTAATGATGAAACAATAGCGGAACCATTAACTACATGTATTTCTCCTGGGGATCAGCCCAAGTACGATCCTATTCCATTTCATGATTATCAAGTTAGTTACCTAGATGGTAATTACATTTACAATAAGAGTAATAATTAAAATTATATGATCTGATAAATATAAAATTAAGGAGACCAAGTTATGTCCGTTGCCTTAAATACTGATCTTAGTATAACGCCTTATGTTGCTCGCTGTATTGCTGAAGAAGAAATACCAATAGTTGATGTCGGCAGCTATCTCGATGGGAATATTGAAGCTCGTGAGCAGCTAGCAATAGATCTTAGGGCAATACAAGAGAGTCTGGGATTTTATGTTATCGTGAATCATGGCGTCTCACAGGATTTGATTGATAATAGCTTTGAACAAGTTGCAAAACTTTTTTCTCTACCTCTTGAAATTAAAATGAAATATAGGGTTGATTATCATCACATTGGCTTTATACCAGATAAAGCAACTGTTTTACGTTGGTCGAAAATAGCAGATAATAAGAAAAAAGACCTCAATGAAGCATGGGCGTTTATGAAAGAAAGGCAACCAGACGATCCAAAAGTGGTTGCCAATATCAGACATCGTGGGCTCAATAAATGGCCACAAGAATTACCAAATTTTCGTAAAATAATTCTTAAATACCAAGAAACTATGGCAGGGCTTGCTCAGAAGATGCTACCTGTTTATGCGCGGGCGTTAGAAATGCCAGCAGGCTATTTTGATGAAATGTTTTCTCATCCAGAATATTATAATCGGTGCGCATGGTATCCTCCAGTAGAATCAGAAGAAGGTCAATTCTCTCTAGCTCCACATGCAGATCATAGCTCCATTACCTATTTACCTCTGATGGACGTTCCTGGTCTTGAAGTAATGGCTCCATCCGGAAAATGGATCAAAATAGTGCCATTACGGGGCGGTATTGTTGTTAATACAGGAGAGTTTCTTAACCGATGGACAAATGGTCGTTTTATAGCGACTCCTCATCGGGTAGTTCCACCAACCAAAGATCGATATGCACTAACTTTCTTTTATAATGCGAATGATGAAACTGTGGCAAATCCTATTTCTACTTGTATAGAAAAAAATGCAAAACCCTTATATGAGCCTATGTCTTTCCATGATTTTTTTATTACATATATGGACGGTAATTACATTTATCGAACCGAAGAGATGGAAGATTAGTTGCTAATATATATCTGAATAAACTTAACAAAATTAAATCCTTGATGATATTTATCAAAGTTTTATGTAAAAGTTTTTACTACGCGACGAGTATAATAAATTTATAGTATAGGGTTAATTAGTTATTATTAACTTTATATCGTTTATGGTAAGAATGGGGAATTAAGGGTTGGCTTTAAAACCAAGGGATGAGTCTGTGAATAGTGAAAACCACTTGCTATTTGAGGTGCGCGATAGAGTTCTTTACGTAACTCTTAATCGTCCAGAGAAACATAACGCTCTCAGTTTAGCTTTATTATCTGACCTCAAAACACTTTTTGAAAACTATAGTGACAATAAAAGCCTAATATCTGCGGCTATAACTGGATCAGGAACTAAAACATTTGCGGCGGGAGGTGATTTGAGGGAATTATCTTTATTAAAGAGCGAGGCTCAAGCAAAGGAAATGTCATTAAATGCTAAAGCCTCATTAAACGCCATTCGAAACTTTCCAGTTCCAGTAATTGCAGCACTAAATGGCAACACATTTGGTGGAGCTGCAGAACTTGCAGTTGCTTGTGATTTTCGGATTGCCTCTTCTCATGCTAAAATTGGTTTTGTGCAAGGCCGTTTAGCCTTATCTACAGCTTGGGGGGGCGGCCCAGATTTGCTTCAATTAGTGGGTAGGTCTAGAGGGCTACAACTTATGTTAACTGGTAAAATGATCTCTAGTGAGGAAGCATTATCTATAGGGTTAATTGATAAGGTTGTGACGATTAACGATAGCCTAGAGAGCTCTGTGGAAGAATTTTTATCGCCATTACGAGCTCAAGCTCCCCAGGTGGTTAGAGTGTTTAAGGCTTTATCTGATTCCTACCGTAATGGCGATTCACGTAAATCAATGCAAGATATAGAGACCAGAATGTTTGTTGATACTTGGGTGCATGAAGATCACTGGAATGCTGCTGAAAATATATTACCAGCACGGGGGGGCAGTAATAATGAGCAATCAAAAAAATAAAATTAAATCAGATTTAACAAATGAAATGAAACCACCAAATGTCCCTAATTCTTTTACTCCCTCTGGTATAGAAGTACCTATTTCAGTGACACCAGATATGGTGGACTTTTCAGAAGTAGGTAGTCCAGGACAATATCCATTCACTAGGGGGATATTTGAGAATGGATTTCGCGGTAGGCTATGGACTATTAGACAGTATTCTGGTTTTGGTACCGCAGAAGAATCAAATGAACGTTATAAATTTTTGCTTGAACAAGGCCAGACGGGTCTATCTGTTGCTCTCGATCTCCCAACTCAGTGCGGTTATGACCCGATTGACCCAATGGCTAGGGCCGAAGTTGGTAAAGTTGGCGTATCTCTTTCAAATCTAGCTGAAGTAGAACTTTTATTCGACGGTATTGATGTCGGCGGAATATCTACATCTTTTACTATAAATGGTACTGCTTCAATTAGTTATGCAATGTATTGTGCCGTGGCAGATAAAAAGGGAGTACCACGAGAAAAATTAACGGGAACAATACAGAATGATATTCTTAAAGAATATGTAGCTCGTGGGACATGGATATTCCCTGTCAAACCATCAATGAGATTAATTGCAGATACCATATTGTTTTCTAATGAGCATACGCCAAAATTTAATGCGATTTCGATAGCTGGCGCTCATGTTCGTGATGCTGGTTGTACAGCAATTGAAGAAATGGGATATACTCTTGCTAATGGGCTGGCATACACTGATGAATTGATAAGACGAGGTGGAGATGTAGAAAAATTTGCTAGACGTCTTAGTTTCTTTTTTTATGTTCATATGGATTTCTTTGAGGAAATTTGTAAGTTTAGAGCTGGGCGTAGGCTTTGGGCTAAATTGATGAAGGAACGTTATAATGTTCAAGATCCTAAGGCCCAAATGTTTCGTTTTGGTGTGGTGTGTGGCGGGTCATCATTGATTGGTGCTCAGCCACATAATAATATTGTTCGTGTTGGTACAGAAACTATGGCAGCAGTTCTTGGCGGAGCACAGTCTATTTTTACCTGTGCATTCGATGAAGCTTTTCAAATACCTACTGAACATTCAGCTGAGATAGCCCTTAGAACACAGCAGATTATTGCTCATGAATCTGGCATTGCTCGTACAGTTGATCCCTTAGGTGGTAGCTATTATGTCGAATGGCTTACTGATCAGATGGAGGCTGGCATGGCGGAGACTATAGAAGAAATTGAACAATATGGTGGCGTGGAGAAAGCAGTTGAAGACGGCTGGTTACAAATGAAGATAGCTAGACGTGCCTCTGAACGCAAACAAGCATCTGACTCAGGTCAGAATGTTATTGTTGGTCAAAATTATTTTAGGCGGGCAAATCAAAGTGAAGGCGTAGGAGAAATATTCAAACTTGACCCGAAAGCCACAGCTAAGGTTATAGATAAATATGAACATGTTTTAGAGATAAGAAATTCATCTGATGTAAAAAAATCTTTAGCTGCTCTAGAATCTGCGGCTCTAGATGATAATAAGAATTTAATACCTTATTTGATTGATTGTTGCCATGCATACGCCACAGTCGGTGAAATGATTTCTACATTGAAAGGCAAATGGGGTGAATTCCAGGAACCAGTAAGATTCTAATTTTAGGTAATATACGGGTTGTTACAAAATGGCTTTATTAGGCAAACGCATATTAATAGCAAAACCGGGTTTAGATGGTCACGATGTTGGAGCAAAGATTATCGCTCTAGCATTACGAGATGCTGGTGCAGATGTTATCTACACTGGTTTAAGAAAAAGTCCTGTATATATAGCTCGTGTAGCGGTAGATGAAGATGTTGATGCAGTTGGTCTTAGTATACTTTCAGGTAGTCATAAAGAAATAGTCTGTCAAACATTAGAGTGCCTTAATGAACTTGACGCCTCTGATATAAAAATATTTGTGGGTGGTACAATACCTCAAGATGACTATGAGGGACTTCTAGCTGCTGGTGTGAGCGGTGTTTTTACAGCTGAGATGACTATTGATGACGTGTTATTCGCTATTGATCAGGAATTAACAGTGTGACTAAGGGCCCTTTGGCAGGTATACGTATACTTGAGGTTGGTCACGTTCTTGCCGGGCCATTTTGTAGTATGATCTTAGCAGACTTGGGTGCAGACGTAATTAAGATTGAGCCTCCAAATGGTGATATGGCAAGAAATATAACCGATAATTTCACTGGCCCTTATAATGATTATTTTAGCAGTATCAATCGTAATAAGCGAGGAATCATACTTGATTTAGCTAAGAAAAGTGGACGAGATCAATTAGCTAATTTAGCTAGGTCTTCAAACGGATTGATTACTAATCTTAGACCTCAGACTATCAATAGATATGGACTAAATTATGAATCACTAAAGATTTATAATAAAAAAATTGTATGTGTAGCTTTAACCGGATTTGGTCTTAATGGCCCTTATGCTGATAAACCGGCCTACGATTACATAGTACAGGCATTAACAGGGGTTATGGCTTTAACAGGTAACCCAGGTGAAGTGCCAACGAAGGCTGGTTACTCAGCTGTTGATAATTCTACTGGTATTATGGGAGCTGTTGGCCTACTTGCCAAAATTGTAGAAGGTAAAGGGGGGCAGGTAGATGTATCATTATTTGATACAATGCTTATGCAACTAAATTATTTGGCTGCTGCTTACCTTAACCACGGTATTAGGCCAAAACGTATAGCTAATAGTGGGCATCCTCATATGGTGCCAGCCCAGGTTTTCTCTACTAAAGATGGTTTTGCTGTTTTATTTATAAGTACAGATAAATTTTGGCGAAGGTTTTGTGAAATAGTTGGGTGGCACGAACGTATTAATGATCCCAAATTTTCTACTATGGCGGCACGTTCCGAAAATAGAGTTGAAGTTATTTCTATCACAGCTAAATTAATGAAAACACAAAACACACTATCATGGGTAGAGCTCTTAGGTAATGAGGGTATCGTAATTTCAGGTGTTGAAACTTTAGAAGAAGCGATTGAAGGTGATATTGTTGCTGCTCGGGAAATGATAGCTATTATCCCAACTCCTGATGGACCGTTACGAGTTCTTGGTAGCCCTATAAAATTTATTGGTCAAGAAACGACTTATTCTCCGCCCCCAATGCTTGGAGAACACAATAGTGAAATATTGACCGAAATAATCAAGGTAAAGAGAGAATGAAACCCAAGTCGCGTAACTCGCGACGAGAGATGAGTAAGGCTTTATCACGTGTTGCTAATGCTTCCGTATCAGAAACACTTGAGCAGCAAAAGTCTATACCAACAAATAATCTTTATAGGATTGGGATTACTGGGGCACCTGGCGCAGGGAAAAGTACGCTTATCAGTCATCTAGCCTCAAAACGAGTGCAAAGAGATCGAAAAATAGGAGTTATTGCTATTGATCCTACGAGCCCTGTTTCTCAAGGATCTCTGCTTGGTGATCGAATTCGTATGGAAACAGTCTCCGATGATCCAAATATATTTATTAGATCAATACCTAGTCGACGCGCGCATGATGGCCTAGCAGACAATACGGCAGATATATTATGGTCTATGGAGGATAAAAATTTTGATGAAATTATCCTTGAAACGGTGGGTGTTGGTCA
>JAQWSA010000037.1 GCA_029243445.1 Alphaproteobacteria bacterium | reverse complement strand
CTGATTTACCCAGTCCTAGAATAGCCACAGGCCTTCCTGTGTATGAAGAGAGGTTAATATGGGATTGAAACTCAGTTTTCATGTTGAAATCAGCGTAATTTAAGGGTTGCAAGGCCGGCGAGAGCCAGGACTGAGGCAATTATCCAGAAACGGATAACAATTGTTGGTTCAGCCCAACCTTTTTGTTCAAAATGGTGGTGTAAAGGGGCCATTCGAAATACACGGCGTCCAGTTAGCTTATACGAACCAACCTGGACTATTACCGAGACTGTTTCTAAGACAAATAAGCCTCCTATAATTGCTAATACTAATTCATGTTTTGTAACTATGGCTACGCCACCTAAGGCCCCTCCCATAGATAGAGAACCGGTATCACCCATAAACACCATCGCTGGAGGGGCGTTAAACCATAGGAATCCTAGACCAGCGCCAACTAAGGCTCCACAGAACACTGATAACTCTCCCGAGCCAGGAACAGCAAAAATAAGTAAATAGTTTGCAAATACGGCATTTCCGACTAGATAGGATATTAGTCCAAGGCTACCTGCAGCGATCATCACAGGGACAATTGCTAGTCCATCCAAGCCATCTGTGAGATTCACTGAATTTGATGAGCCTACGATTACGAAAATTGCGAAGGGTAAAAAGAACCAACTTAGATTTACTAAAACATCTTTAGCAAATGGTAAGGCTAGCCCAGTTGATAAAGGTGACCCCATCATAGACATAATCCAGATAGTAGCAATTCCCGCAACTAGTATTTCTAACGCGATGCGTAGTTTTCCAGGCAGACCGCCTGAACTTGCATTATTTAGTTTGCGATAATCGTCAATAAAGCCGATTGCTCCAAAACCTATCGTGATTAATAGTACAGCCCAAACATATCCATTTTTAAGATCAGCCCATAGTAAAGTTGACACAGTAACAGCCAGTAAAATTAAAAATCCTCCCATGGTTGGTGTGCCGGCTTTAGCAAAATGTTGAGGGGGACCATCTTTACGAATGGGCTGGCCCTGTGGTTGTTGTTGCTTAAGCCAACCTATAATCCAAGGACCAAATACGAAAGCCACTACCAAACTTGTGATAACCGCGCTACCAGCACGGAAGGTAAGTGACTGAAAAAGAAAAAATATACTATATTCATCAGCAAGAGGGGCAAGAAGGTTAAACAACATTGTGAGTATCCCCATTTAATATGTGGAATGAAGTGCCTTCATCCTCATAAGTATTAATTAAAGCATCCGCTATTGGCCCAGCTCTACTGCCAAGTGATCCTTTTACTAAAACGACATCACCATCTCGAATAGACTGCATTACAATGGGTAGTAATTCCTCTGGGGTATTTCTGTGGCCGCCTCGCATATACTTCGGTAGGGCTTTATCTAATTCAGACATTAAAGTCCCAGCAGTAAAAACTTGATCAATTTTATTAGTAGTAAGATGCTGAGCAAGTCCGGCATGAATTTTCCGAGAATCCGGGCCTAATTCCAACATGTCACTAAGTACTGCTAACTTGCGTCCACTAGATTCTGAGGTTGCAGACGCTAGAACCTCAAACGAGGCTCTCATTGATGCTGGGCTAGCATTGTAACTATCATCGATAACTATAAACTCACCTTTAGAACTTTTTACTTTATAATGACGACCTCTTCTGAGAGGAGTAGATATATTGGCAAGTTCGGCGCTGGCGCTTACAACATCAGCCTCAAGGCTGGCGACTACAGCAAGTATAGCTAATGAATTTTTTACTTGATGGCGACCTGGTGTATTAAGATGATAGTTAATGATTTGTCCGTTAACCTCAGCAATTACATCGCTTCCACCACTTTTACTCTTCATAGAAATCAGTCGTGAATCAGAATCTGGATCAGCTCCAAAGCTTAACACTCGATCGACACCATATTCCTCTGCGATAGAAGACAAATAAGCAAAATAAATATTGTCTCGGTTAAGTATTGCAGTACCTGCGTTTCCTAAACCTGCAAAGATTTCAGATTTTGCATCAGCGATACCATAAACGCTGTCAAAGTTTTCTAAATGGACTGCCTCGATATTGGTTATGACCGCAATATCCGGTTGCGATAATTTAGAAATTTTCTTTAGTTCTCCACTATGGTTCATTCCAAGTTCTATAACGCTAAAGGCTGCATTACGAGGTAAACGAGAAAGTGTTAGGGGTGTCCCTAGATGGTTATTAAGGTTACCTAATGTGGAATGTGTGTTGCCACAGACGCTAAGGGCTGCTGTTAAACCATCTTTAGTAGTTGTTTTACCAACAGATCCAGTTATACCAATAATCTTTGCATTGGAACGGGCGCGTGCAAAACGTGCTAAATCTATTAGAGCTTGATTACTGTCTTCCACAACCACTAGTGCCGGCGAGGTTTCTAAACCTTTAGGTATTCTGCTAACTATGGCTGCAACGGCACCGGAAGCTAATGCATCTGAAACATAATTATGACCGTCAAAATTTGTTCCCGATAAAGCTATAAATATATCTCCGGGTAAACAAGTGCGGCTATCAATAGATACCCCTTTAGCAAGCCAATCATTAGACATTATATCTGAAGCAAGGCCCTTTGTGGCCATTGAAACATCTTCCTTTGTCCAAAGTGATTGTTCTATGGGGGTCATTAGTTAATATCCCCCCCAAGACTAGAAATAATATCACCAGCTATTTTTGCATCGTCGTATGGTATGGATTGATTGCCGATAATCTGTTCGTCCTCATGTCCTTTGCCTGAAATTATTAGTGCGTCATTCTTTTCAAGCTCATGGATCGCGGCTTTTATAGCTTCGGTTCTATTGTCAAATTCAGATGCTCCCGGGCATCCAGCTATGATTTGGCGGCGAATTATTTTTGGGTCTTCAAACCTAGGGTTGTCATCCGTAACGATTGCGCGATCTGAGAATTTTTCAACTACATTACCCATCATTTTACGTTTTTGTTTGTCTCGATCTCCACCGGCTCCAAATACTATGGAAAGCTTTCCATCAATATGGGGGCGTATTGCGCACAGAGAGTTTTTTAATGCGTCAGGTGTGTGAGCATAGTCGGTATATATTACCGCTCCGTTTGGATGGCGACCAATAAGTTGCATCCGTCCGCGAACACCGTTCAGGTCTGCTAGAACAGAAAAAGCCTCTTCGGTTGTTATACCACAGGCCATAACCAAGCCTAGTGCTGACAGCACATTATAAGCCTGGAATGAGCCAACTAAAGGAAGATGAGTTTCGTATGAACGTTGTGATATAGTTACACATAAGCGCAAGCCATTATGAGTTGGCAATATTTCATCTATGCGGATGTCACTGCTGTTTTTTCCATAAGAACATATTATATGGCCCGCTTGTCTGCATAAATCGCGCATTTCAAGGTAATAAGGACTATCAGTGTTCAATACTGCTGTACTATCGGGTGGTAATATTTTTTCAAAGAGTCTTTTTTTAGCCGAGAAATAGTGAGATTCTGTCTCATGATAATCTAGATGATCTCGAGTTAAGTTGGTAAAGGCAGCAGCTGATAAACGAACGCCATCGAGGCGATACTGATCTATACCATGCGATGAAGCTTCAATCGCTACGCAATCATAATTAGCTGATGAAAGTTCGGCTAATGTTCGATGTAAATCTAACGGATCGGGTGTGGTGAGGTGTGAACGCTTACTTATATCATCTCCCTCTAATCCTAATGTACCTATACTGGCTGATCGGCATCCGAGCTTTGACCAAATTTGTCTTGTAAATCCAGCAACTGATGTTTTTCCATTTGTTCCCGTAACGGCGATAGCTATTTTTGGTTGGTGCTGGTAAAATTGAGCGGCAAGATGTGCAAGTAGGCGACGGGGATTCTCGTCAACTAATAATGGTATTTCGGCTTCTACTTCAGTACCTGGTAGTGCTAAGACCGCAGTAGCTCCTCTGTTTATGGCTTCTTTTATATACACGTCTCCATCATGAGATAATTTTGGTGTCATGCTCGGCAATGCTACGAACAGATAGCCTGGTTCAACAAGCCTGCTATCAGAAGCTATACCTTTCGGTGAAAGGCGGGATAGAATATTGAGGGCTAAATTTATTGACATTATCCACTCAATCCATTGTTCTTTTTTTTATCTCAACACCGGAAGAAGAGACATTTATGATTGAGTTAGATTTATTATTGATTGGCGTGATACCCAGTAACGGCGCAACCTTAGAAATAACCTGACCAACCACTGGGGCAGCTGTCCAACCGCCCGTTCTGTATCCGTGGCTCTCTTTTATACCCTTGGGTTCATCAAGTTGTACTAGAATTATGTAGCGAGGAGCATTCATTGGAAAGGCGCCGATGAATGACGAAATCACGTTGTTCGTTTTGTAACCTCCATCCCCCGATTTATCTGCAGTGCCTGTCTTACCTCCGACCATATACCCGGGAGCTTCGGCATTTCTGCCAGTACCGTTTTCTACAACCATTCGAAGCAATTTACGCATAGTTTCTGAGGTTTTTTGTGAAATAACTTTTTGCCCGGCTAGCTTAGGTTTATCACTTTGAATAATTGTAGCTGGAAGTAAAGTGCCTCCATTAATTATACTGGCAGCGGCTGAAGCCACGTGAAGGGAACTAACGGCTATCCCATGTCCATATGAGAGCGTCATAGAGGTAAGTTTATTCCAATCATCAGGGAGTTGCGGGTCAGCTACACCTGGTAACTCTACGTCTGATTTACGCAATAGCCCTAAATTTCCAAAATATTTACGTTGCGTTTTATGACCGATATCAAGAGCCATCTTTGCAGAACCAATATTTGAAGAATATCTAAATATTTCTGGTACTGTAAGCCATCGATATTGAGCGTGATAATCATCTATTTTATGGCGACCCACATAGATGGCTTTTCTCGCATCATAATGACTAGTCACTTTAGCTACGCCTGTATCAAGAGCTATGGCATGATTAAAAATTTTGAAAATTGATCCAAGTTCATAAGTATCCGTTACGTTACGGTCCTTTCTCTGATTGTCTGCTGCTTTGCTATAATTATTTGGATCAAAATCCGGCAGCGATAGTAATGATAAAATTTCACCCGAATTTACATCCATCATTAAGCCAGACCCGCCTATGGCCATGAATTTGTTTATCTGAAAAGATAATTCTTGCTTAAGGATTTGCTGGACACGTAAATCAATTGACAGCTTTAATGGTTCTTTTGTCGTAGATAAATGTTCTTCGTATTTACGCTCTATGCCTTGCATTCCTTTATTATCTATGTTGGTAAACCCAACCACATGGGAGAGAAGGTTACTATGAGGATAAATTCGTTTTTCTTCATTTTGAAAATCTAAACCAGGAATACCTAGCCGATTGACTTTATAAGCTTGGTTAGGAGTTATATGTCTCTTAAGCCAAACAAATTTTTTCCTTTTCCCATCTTTATTTTTTTTGGAAAGTATTTTTGTTATCGAATTTTTACTTAGGCTAGGAAAAATACTCACCAGTGAATTAGCGGTGGATTCTATGTCCATTACTTCTCTGGGGTTCGCAAATAAACTATGGGTTACCAGTGTTGTGGCTAATAAATATCCGTTGCGGTCAACTATGTCTGCACGTCCCATTTTTCTTTCTGAAACAATGTTGCGGGCATTGGTAACGAAGGTCTTTTCGGTCTTACTAAAGGCTGTAACACCAATAAGTTTAACTATAACCACTAAGAATGCGGCCGACATGAGTGCCCCACCCAGGACAAGCCTTGTTCGCGCTATATCCAGGGCTTTTTTCTGGGCACTCTCGAAAGAAATTCGTTCAGTCATTGGGCACTACCTGCGGTGTGAAAAGAGTTTTTGCTAAATATTTCCCGCAGTGCGGCATCCAGCTTGTTCTTCTCATATGCTGATTTTGAAGACCCTAAAGATATTGAGTTGCTCTGGGACGCAAGTTTTAGTTCCTTGGAGGCTTGAATAGGAGCTAATGGTTTAGGCTTGGGTCTAATGTTTGACATTTCTGGCAGTTTTGTAGAAAAAGCTGGATTTGATTTCCCAGATTTTAATCCTAGTAAACTTTCTTTATTTGAATTGTCTTTTTCGCGCATTGGTAGAGAAGCTAGTTTTGAAAACTGTTTCCCTTGAAGGGGCTTAAGCTCAAGAAGCCTATGGCTGAGATCTTGAAGTCTTTCAGCTTGATTTAAACTACTCCATTCGGCTTTTAGTACGTGTGTATTATCACGACTATACTTGATTTTTTTATTAAGTGTTGTGAGCTCCTCTTCGAGTGCAGAAACTTTATAAGCAACACTAAATAGAATTCCACCTGTTAGGATCGCGAGTAAAAAGACTATTAGAGTTGTTGGCCGCCTCATTATTCGTTTCCCTCATTAATAAAACCCCAGCTAGGAGCTTTAGTTCGCTCAGCTACTCTTAAGCGAGCAGAACGGGCTCTGGGGTTCTTAGAAATTTCTGGTTCACTAGGTTTAATTGCCTTTTTACTTATTAGCGTCCAGGTGGGTTCTTTAATTGAGACGATTTCTGGCAAGTGTCTAGAGGCGCGTGCATCGCTGCCACTGCGTTTTCGTAAAAAAAGCTTTACAATACGGTCTTCAAGCGAGTGAAAAGATACAACGGCCAGCTTTCCACCAGGTTTTAGTATTTTTTCGGCTGCATTTAAGCCACGATCAAGTTCTGATAGTTCATCATTTACTTTAATTCTGATGGCTTGGAATGTACGGGTTGCTGGATCTATTTTGTTGTGTTTAGATTTTTTTTTGCTTGCTCGGGACCTGACGACTTCTCGAATGATATTTGCAAGACGCCCCGTTGTTTCTATTGGCGTTTTTTTTCGTTCTTTTACTATAGCGTTAGCTATGTGTCTTGACATACGTTCTTCGCCATACGTGTAGATTATGTCCGCTAATTCATCTTCATCTATAAAATTAACTAATTCCGCAGCGCTTTGCCCTGACTTATCCATTCGCATATCAAGGGGACCGTCTTGAGAAAAAGCAAATCCGCGATCTGCGTTATCCATTTGTATGGATGATAAGCCTAGGTCGAGCGTTACTCCGTCAGCATTAAAAACGCCTCTTTCGGATAACAGGGCTTGCATGTCTCCAAAATGCCCGGAAACTAATTTTAGACGTCCTGTATAGTGGGCTGCTAGCTCGGTATTAATTTTAATTGCATCGGGATCTCTATCGATACCCCATACAACGCAATCTGCTGCTTCAAGAATGGCACGTGCGTAACCCCCCCCTCCCAAAGTTCCATCTACATAAACTTTGCCTTTACTAGGGTTAATAGCTGGTATTATAGAATCTAAAAGTACAGGTGTATGTGTGTTTACTAAACCAAGTTGGGTCTCAGGACCTACCTGGTTAGGACGATGCCGGATTTCGGCAGCCACCATCAACCTTTCTCCCCGTTTATGCCAGGGGGGGCCGAAGGCCTTAGGGTTAGCCGTTGTTCTGCTGCTTTTTGTGTTGCTTCAATTTGGTATTTGTCGAAAGCTTGGGGTTCCCAAATTTCAAATGTTGGTCCACGGCCAACAAAAGCTGCTTCTTTATTAATATTGGCATGTTGAACGAGTAAAGCCGGTAAGATAACCCGTCCCTCTCCGTCAAACGAAAGCTGTTCGGTTTGGCTAAATAAAGCAGCTGTTAATGTATCATGTTCATCAGAAAAGAAATCAAATGCGTTAACACCACTACTCAGTTGTTCCATCCAGTCCATGCCGCCGCACTGAATGGCTGGATATTTAAAAGATGGTATGGCTGCTATTCCATGAAAATGCTGCCCAACCAGTGATGCACGAAATGCAGCTGGGACCGATACTCGTCCTTTTGTATCAACTTTATTTATAGTCGTTGAAAGAAACAACGCCATTTGTATTTGCTCGCTATCCGTAACGCCCCTAACGCCCGACATAAGTCGGTTTTAAATCGACATTCCCAATTATTTTATTATTTCATTACTTATGAGTAAGAAATATTTAAATTGGGAATATATGGGATAACATGGAAAAATATGGTCAGTCAACGGTCTAGAGGTTAAATTTGTTATAAATAATGATAGAAATTAATATTGTTTATTAATAACTTAAGGACATTAAAGAAGAGTAAAACGAAGACTATTTAAATAACCGTTAAATGTGACCATAACTTGTTCTTGTAATGTTCTTAAGTTGACAAAAAAAATAACCGTATTTTGTGCTGATTTTCTATTAAGTTCTTATTTAAATTATTTACTATAAACTCAAGTAGAACATCGTATTAGATAACAGTTTATAATGAAGTCAGATGGTCTATAAGCCGGGTTCTGTTCCTACCAAAACTCTAGTTTGGTAGGAGATAGCTATTCATCTGGGGCATTCGTTGCCGAATGCCTCGTGCGATCCACCCGGGTGACGGCACGGAAAAATGCCATCTGTCACCCCTATTCGATCTTGCTCCCAGTGGGGTTTACCATGCCGCATCCGTTACCGGCTGCGCGGTGCGCTCTTACCGCACCATTTCACCCTTACCCATATTTTACTTAAAGTATTGCATATAGGCGGTTTCTTTTCTGTGGCACTTTCCCTAGGGTCGCCCCCGCCGGCCGTTAACCGGCACCGTATTTCCGTGGAGCCCGGACTTTCCTCACATAAAAAGGTTTCCCAATTTTTTATGCGCAGCTATCCGACCATCTGACCTCTAATGATTAAGAGCTTATGGACTATTCTGCAATAGAAAACATTAGGTTTTCTAATTGAACCTGTGTTTCCTTATCCACAATACCGTCACAGAGTTCTGGACGAAAATGTCTTTGGAATGCCGTCACTAGATCACTGAGTGAATTATTATCAGTGTCATACCCATAAGAATTTAGTATTTTTATAAAATCTTTATTACTCATTTCAGTATTATTTGATTTTTTTTGATTGGGCCATAAACCAATTCCTTCTTCCGCTAGTTTCTTCCATGGAAAACGTTCTCCTGGATCAATTTTACGAGAGGGAGATATATCTGAATGTCCAAGGACATTACGCGGTGGAATAGGATGTTGTGATAAAAGTTTATTTGCTAAATAAATTAAAGAATTAACTTGGTTTAAAGAAAAATCACGATAACCAAAATCATGCCCAGGGTTTACAAGCTCGATGCCTATAGAACGAGAGTTAATATCTGTTGCTCCTCGCCAATAGCTTTTTCCAGCATGCCAAGCGCGCATAAGGACTGGTACAAGATTAAAAATACTTCCTTTTTCATCAATTAAATAGTGAGCGCTTACCTTAGATTCAGGATTACATAGCCAATCTAATGCGCTGTTTTCGGGTAACATGCCAGTATAATGTATTACTAGAATATCAATTTTTACTGGACCTGTTCCCTCGGCTATTCGTTCATTAAAATTGGTTGAAGGATAATAATTAATTATGGGCATGATAGAGTTATTTACTTAGAGCTTCTAGAGCTGTTTCTAAGAACAACCACCGATCTTCAGCCTCCGTTATTTCCAAATTTAATTTTTTTAATTTTTCAGCAATGTCATTATATTTTAGTGCATCTTGAGTATATAAATCAGGGTCAGCTAGTATAGATTCAAGTTGTTGTTTGGTTTCTTGTAAGTTAGAAATTATGGTTGGTAATTTTTCTAATTCTCGCTGGTCTTTATAGGATAATTTTTTTGTTTTATTGTTTTTTAACTTATTCTCTTTTTGAGTTTTCTTTCTTTTCTTAGGATCTGAATTATAGAAGGTCTGCTTTTGGTCTTTTTTCTGATAAAGATAGTCTGAGTAACCGCCGGCGTATTCTGTTATAATACCATCACTCTCGATAGCTATCGTACTGGTAACTACACGATCTAAGAATTCTCGGTCATGACTAACAAGTAATAAAGTCCCATCATAATCATCAAGCATTTCTTGAAGTACATCAAGAGTGTCTGAATCTAGATCATTGGTAGGTTCATCTAGAACTAATAAATTGCTTGGTTGAGCAAGAATTTTGGCCAGAAGTAAACGGTTCCTTTCTCCACCAGATAACGAAGAAACAGGCGATTTTGACTGTTTTTCATCAAATAGAAAATCACGTAAATATGCTACGACGTGCCGTTGCTTGCCACGTACATTAAGTGAATCTCCGCCTTCAGGAACTAAAGTTTGCCATAATGTATCATCAAGAATTAAACTTTCACGTGTTTGATCAAATAAAGCAATTGTCAAATTGCTTCCCAAGCGCAATCGACCGCTGTCTGGTAATAAATTTCCTATCAATAAATTTAATAAGGTGGTTTTTCCGGCTCCGTTTGGACCAATGAACCCTATCCGGTCACCTTTTAGAATTCTAGTCGAGAATTTATTAACTATATTTTTATTGTTATATGACTTAACCAGTTCCTTTGCTTCTATAACTAGTCGGCCACTAATAGGCCCGCTATCAGCATCAATATTCACGCTTGTTTCGCCTGTAAGGGTAGCCCTTCGCCTTTCTCTCAGAACCTCAAGTGATTTTAGCCTACCCTGATTTCTTTTTCTTCTTGCAGTTACACCATGGACTAACCAATGCTCTTCTGAACGAATTTTTTGACGGAGTTTATGTTCAGCTTTTACTTCATCATCTAAGATTGCCTCACTCCATCTATCAAAATCACTATACCCATTTGTATTGTGTAAAATCTGGTTGCGATGCAGCCATAAAGTATCAGTTGTTATTTGTTTTAGAAATGCACGGTCATGGCTTACTACCAAAATTGTTTTTCTACTATTAAGCAATGTTTTTTCAAGCCATTGTATAGTTCGTAAGTCTAGATGGTTTGTTGGTTCATCTAGTAGAAGTACGTCTGGATTCCCTAATAAAGATCGCGCTAAAGCAGCACGACGGCTTTCACCGCCAGATAAAGAACTAATATCTCGATCTCCATCAATCTCTAACCTAGAAAGGAGATCATCGACTTCAAATCTAGCAGATTCTGTATGACCTGTATTTGCTACAAATGATGCAACATTACCTGAATCTGGTAATGGAACGTCTTGTTGTAAGTATCCTATGGTCAAGCCAGGCTCAAAATAGAGTTGTCCATTATCAGGTTCAAATAGACCTGCTATGATTTTCATTATAGTAGATTTTCCGCTGCCGTTGCGCCCTACAAGGCAGGTTCTTGATCCCGGTATTAGTTGAAGATTAGCATCATCTAATAAAGGGTCCTTGGCAAACCTAACCTTTATTTCGCGAAGAGTTATGACGGGAGGATCATTAGCCATTTGAATAAAACTCGTTACTTAATGCCCCGATCACTGCAAATTTTATCGTAGGCTGCATTTATAGCTGCTACTTTACTATTGGCAATTTCAATAAACTCTTCGGGCATCCCCTGGGCAATTAATGTATCTGGATGGTGTTCTCGAATGAGTTTCCGGTAGGCAGATTTTATTTCGTTATTATCAAGATCGTATGGCACTCCAAGAATCGTATAAGGATCTAGAGAATCGGCTCCTATATTCTCTGCACGTATACGAGAAAAATCATTCTCACTGAAACCAAAAATCATAGAGACGTTTTGTAAATATTTAATTTCTGCTTCTGAGACATTGCCGTCTGCCTGTGCTATAAAGAACAGGCACCCTAGAAGCTTCTCCAAAACGTAAGGGTTATTAGCAAACATACCGGCAACTTGTTTAGCGTAGGGTTCATAGCCATCTACGCTGCGACGAGCTATATTAAATACTCTTGCAACATTATTAATCTCTTCTGGGGCAACCTTAAACACTTTTCGAAATGCACGAATTTCTTTTTCACTAACTACTCCATCTGCTTTGGCTAACTTAGCGCCCAAAGCAATTACAGCAATAGTAAAACCAATTTGTTTGGTGGGATCATCTGTGTCATCTGTGATATTTTTACTGGAATCATATACATGGCCAGCAATACCACCTAATAATGCCCCTAAAGGTCCGCCTAGAGCAAACCCAGCAGCCCCGCCTATAAGTTTTCCCCAAATACTCATAAAGATGGTTTAGCTGAATATATTGAAATATGAAACATCTGTTATTTAGTCTAATTAATTATTAACTAAACTATTTCTCAAATTAGTAGTAAGTGTAGTTAGCTAATATATAGGATTCTGATAGAATTATTTGATGTTTATTAAGAGTCCACACATAGGAAAATAAACTTTAAAAC
>JAQWSA010000036.1 GCA_029243445.1 Alphaproteobacteria bacterium | reverse complement strand
AAAATGGGAATAAATAGAGCTGCACCTCCGATACCGCTTAACATCGCTGTGGTCGCAACACATATTGATATAGGGAACATAAACCAATATTGAACCCAATCTAGTTCTGCCATGAATAATATATTCCTTATAGGTCTAAGTGTACGTTAAATTATTTCATCAATAGTCTTAAAGTATCGCTATCAATTTTTTCAAATATAAGCAAACCCAAGCTTCATATTAAATAGTATCAATGTTTTATAATTTTTAATAACATATTAAAATTAGGCTAAAAACAGATGGTTGGCCTACTAGAAAAAAGTAGAAAATATTTCAATATATGAATATATAACTAAATTAATAATTTATGGAACTAAATGTAAGTTTGGAGACAATAATGACTATTCGTTTCGATAATATAGTTGCCATTGTTACAGGTGCTGGGCAGGGCCTAGGTCGCAGCTATGCAATATCACTCGCAGCCCGTGGAGCCAAAGTTATCGTTAACGATATAGGAGGTGCTATAGACGGTATCGGCAGTTCAAAGACACCAGCAGAAGAAGTAGTAGCTGAAATTATTGAGGCAGGTGGAGAGGCTGTTCCCAACTACGATAGTGTTGCTAGTAGAGAAAGCGCCACCAATATAGTAAAAACAGCTTTAGACTCTTTTGGAACCGTAGATATTCTTATAAATAATGCAGGAATTGTTCGCGACAAGTCTTTTCATAAAATGGAACTGGATGACTATGAGTTCGTAGTTCAGGTCCATCTCATGGGTTCAGTTTATACTACTCATGCCGCATATCCAATCATGCGCGAAAAAAATTACGGCCGTATTCTTATGGTAACATCTAGCGCCGGTATATATGGAAATTTTGGTCAATCTAATTATGGAGCCGCAAAGATGGGTATAGTTGGATTAATGAACACTTTAAAAGTCGAAACTGGGCGTAATAACATAAACATTAATACCCTAGCGCCCCTTGCAGCAACTCGAATAGCTGAGCCTTCTGGTATTTTTGATCAATATGACGCCAACTTAGTGACCCCAGATGCTGTAACAGCAATGGCAACATACCTCGTGAGTGAAGAATGTCTTGAATCAGGAAATATTATCGCAGCAACAGCAGGATACTATTCAAAAGTACACGTTGTGGAAGGAGCTGGAGTAAGAATGGATCCTCATACAAAGGCCACTCCGGAACTTATTGAAAAACAATGGGAAACAATTTTGAAACTTCAGGAACCCAAACCATATTATGACGCAGTTGAACATTTAAATAATGTAATGGCTAAAGAATGAACTATTCACTCTCTTAAGTGTTTTTTTAAAAAACTTGAAGCTTCAGCTATTGATGTCCGCGATCTTTCATATAAACGCTGCCACATCCAAACAAAATGTGTAAGCCCTTCTTCAACTTTAAATACGGTTTCAACTCCTGCAAGTTTTAGAGCTTTATTTAAAGCCATATTATCATCTAACAAAGGATCAAGATCACCAACCATCATCCAGGTAGGAGCAAGTCCATTTAAATCAGCATTAATTGGAGATAAACGAGGGTCTTTTAGACTAATGTCTTGTCCATCTAAATAACCATCCCATATCCACTGCATCTGTTTTACTGTAAGACCGTAAGTTCCATCCCCAATTTGAATCCATGACGGTGTATCCAAATTAACGCTATAGACACCGTATACAAGCGCTAGAGCTTTTATAGATTTATTACTTTTAAGGATTGAGCCAGCATACAAACAAATAGTTGCACCTGCGGAATCGCCGCAAAGTGACATACGTGTAGAATCTAGGCCGTATACCTTGCCTTCATTCAAAATCCATTCTGCAGCGAACATAGTTTCCTCAATCGGCACAGGAAAACGATATTCAGGCCATAACCTATACTCAACACTTGCAACGGCACAGTTGGTTTCCATCGCTAAGCGTCTACAAATATGGTCATAAGCAGCCACATTACCAGTCCACCATCCCCCACCATGTACAAATAATGTTACAGGAATTGGTTTTTCATTTGTTGGAAAATAAAGCCGTATATGTAGAGGCCCGTAAGGTCCAGGAAGGGATATATTTTTAATAGCCTGCATTGGTATTTCTCCATCAGGCTGATTTAGAAATGTATAGTATCTCTCGCGTGCCTTCCTCCCTTCAACAAGACCCACTTCTGCTGGATCTGGAAGTGCTACACCAGCTTCTTTTAGTGTTTCAAAAACAGCTTGTAATTGTGAATCCACAGGCGACAACATAGCTAATAATCTTTCTGCAAACTTATTTATGGATGGTTTTATTTAATACAGTTACTTCACAAACATACTTTTATAAAAGTAACATTCGAAGGAAAAGGTTTATTAACCCGATACTTCTTTCTCGTTTTCTAACCAATTACGTAATTCACGTTTAACAATCTTACCATAATTGTTTTTAGGTAAAGTTTGAGCTATCCTGTAGTCTTTGGGTCTCTTGAATCGAGCAATATTATCAAGACATAATTGATCAAGTTCCTTTTTATCAACTTCTTGACCTTCAGACAGAGCTATAAAAGCTATTACTTCCTCTCCCCATTCTTCATGTGGTCGACCCACTACTGCACATTCACTAACTGCAGAATGACGAAGTAAAACCTCTTCTATCTCGCGCGGATATATATTTGATCCTCCACTAATAATTAAGTCTTTAGATCTATCTTTTAAAGTTAAATATCCATCTTCGTCAAAAACGCCCATATCCCCTGTATGTAACCAGCCATCAACTAGTGTTTCAGCACTAACATCTGGTTTCCCCCAATATCCTTTCATTACCACGTCGCCACGGACCAATACTTCCCCAATTTCTCCGCTAGGAAGAGTATTATTATCAGGGTCGGCCACACACACTTCAACTACACTTTGAGCATATCCAACAGATGCTAATCTCTCTTCAAAACGAGGATTATTTTCTGCAATATGGTCCTCCCTAGGTAAAACAGTTATGGTCATAGGACTTTCGCCTTGTCCATAAATTTGGATTAATTTTGGTCCTAATCGATCAAGTGCACGCTTACAATCTTCAACGTACATTGGTCCTCCGCCATATGTAATAGTTCTAAGATTATTAGTGTCGCTGCCACCATTATATTCAACAAATCGTTTAACCATTGTCGGAGCCGCAAACATAGCAACTTCAGAATGAGATTCGATCAGTTCATAAATCTCTTGTGGATCGAAACCTCCAGATTCCGGGATCACTTGTCTAGCTCCTGCTGCCAGGTGCGGCAGACCGTAAAAACCAGAACCATGAGACATAGGAGCAGCATGGATTGCACTACCATTAATTGGCACTCGGTCAACATCTACAAAATAGTTTAAAGTTCCATCCCACAAATTACGGTGAGTTAGCATAGCGCCTTTAGGTTGCCCGGTAGTTCCACTAGTATAAAATAACCATGCTAAATCATCTGCGTTCCTATGGACTATAGATATTGATTCGTTTCTTAAAAGCTTTTCATACTCTCTATCACCTACAACAATCAGCTTAACACTATGATCCATACGCGCTATGGCAATTGATGCTTTATCCACCAAGTCTTTCGTAACAAATAGTGCACTAGCTCTAGCATCATCTAGAATATAAGCTAGTTCTTTTTCATGTAATTTATTATTAATAGGTAGTGTTGTCATTCCCGCATGGAGTACACCATGTAAAACTTCTAAAAATTCTGGACAATTAGTCATAAATAATCCAACACGGTCATCAATATTTAGGTTCAGATCTCTTTGCAAAGAGCTAGCCAATGAAGACGCTCTACTGGCTAATTCGATGTAATTACAGTAATTAGTTTTACCTAATGAAATTGCAGTTCGATTAGGAAAAGATTGTGCGGCACGAGTTAACAATATACCTAAGTTCATAATATTAACCCTTATACCTTTGCTCGTATTATTTCTTTATGAAAACGTGCCATGCCTTCGAAGATTTGCATTACTTCAGGCGCTGATTTATCACCCTCAAACTCACGGTAAAGAGCTGAAACATTTCCATATATTCTTTCCGCATCAATCCAAGTAGCATAGTCTGCTAACGAAATATCACAAGCAGCTTCCCAAATAGAAAAACCTGCTTCGTAACGTTTTCTTGTCTCACTTTCAATATAATCTAGATATCCTTTGAACAATTTTACAAATGGCTTATCAGTAACAGGGCCATGACCTGGCACAATAACATCTACCTCTAAATTAAGAATAATATCACAAGCTTTTTGCCAATTAGAGATTGGTCCATCCCAAATAACTGGATGGCCTCCATTGAAAATAATATCTCCAGTAAACACAACCCTATCACCAGGGACAAAAGCCAATAAGTCTCCGCGCGTATGTGCGGGTCCTACATTATACAATTCTACCTTCTTATTACCAACTATAAGACTCATTTCCTTATCAAAGGTAGTGTTTGGTGGCGTCAACTCAATTCCACTAAAATCAAAAGCTGAAAAGCAATGTTCTACAAATTCGCCCAGTACACCAAGTTCATTAATATTTGTCACCATAGATATAACTTGTTCAGGCAAAAAATGATCAAATTCTTCAGCGCAGCCAGTTGAAGCAATAATATTAGCATCTTTGACTAACTGATTACCCCAAGTATGATCTGCATTGGCGTGCGTATTAACTAAGGTCCCTATTTGTTTCGCCGCCGGGGCAGCATCACACATTTTTATCAACATTTCTTGTGTCAAGGACGGGGTAAATAATGTGTCAACTAATAGGCTTTCTTCGTGATCCACTATTAGACCAGAATTACTCCATCCCCAGCCTCCATCAGGCTGCAAATACGCAAAAATACCATTGCCTATATCGTGCAAACCCTTAGTAAATTGCCATTTCGACATTAGCTGTTTCCTCAATTATATTTTTGTCTTAACAAATCAACAATGATAACCAAGAACCGTAATTACTTTTTTTAATAAACGTAAAAAATATGGAATTACCATTCCATAAAGTTAGCCGCACGCAGCAATAAAGTTCTATTGACTCCATCTGAGTGCAAGAAAGCCGCCGCATCTCTGATCAATTTTTCAACACCTGCTTCTTTCATATAACCATGACCACCATGGATTTCTAAGGTCCAAGTAGCAATTTTCCATGCAGCCTGTGAAGCCATAACCTTAGGTAGTGCACCTAATGAGAGGTCCCATCCATGTTCTTGATGATCCGCCAACCATGCAGCACGGTGAATATAGGCTCGGGAAGCATCAATAAGCATTTTCATCTCAGCAATTTGAGCTCTTATGCCATCGTGTTCAATTAAAGGTTTACCGCCTTGTATCCTTGTCTGAGCCCACAGTAAGGATTTTTCATAACAAGCTACAGCTACACCCAGTATACTTGCCCCAGCATAGGCATTACTTTGTGGAAAAAATTCACCAAGAGTTTTCAGACCGTTATTAACCTGACCTACAAGGTTTTCATCAGGAATAAAGCAATCCTCAAAAAAAAGCTCTGAATTATTTGCTAAGCGTTCTCCCATTTTATCATGTACACGACCTATAGTAAAACCTGGGTGTCCCCTTTCTAATAAGAAACAGCTAGACCCTTCTGTGAAAGGTTTATCTTTATCAGTCTGCACAAAAACTAGAAAAAATCGTGAACGATTGCTATTAGAGATGAAGTGTTTCATCCCATTTACTATCCACCCACCTTCAGCTTTTTCAGCTTTAGTAGTAAATGACGACGGATATGGAACTAGATAATTAGAGGCATTTTCTGGTTCAGTAATACAAATGCTAAGTATTGCCCTTGGATCTTCTACAAATGGAATTAATGCTCGAGCCTTTTGCTCGTCATTAAGTGCTTTTTCCATAATTTGAGCAATCTTAAGTGTCTGCGCAAATACAACTGAAATTCCAAGATCGCCGCGGCCAAGTTCTTCAACCACCATGGCAGTGGTAAGAGAATCAGTACCCATGCCACCATATTCTTCTGATAATGCCATCGTCCTTAAGCCAAATTTATCAGCTGCTTCAATGATTTCCCAAGAAAATCCATCCTCGGGATCGATCTCGGCATCAAGTTGAGCCGCACGCGGTGTCACCTCTTCTTCAACAAATCGTCGAACTGACTCAACTATTGCTCTTTGTTCCTCTGTTTGTATAAAAATCTCTTCCATCATTACCCCGTCACAAAATATTAGATCTTACTGGTCACTTAGCTATAATTTCTAATCACCACTTTATAAACACACTAATATAATTAATGTTTATTGAAGTTTTTAGATTTAAAAATTTTGAAA
>JAQWSA010000035.1 GCA_029243445.1 Alphaproteobacteria bacterium | reverse complement strand
TGATCAGCTGTTTCATGGTCTTCAGCCCATTTCTCAAATATACAAGCCCCAATAATTGCACCCTTTACTGGTTCACACATGCTTTCCCATAATATGGGTGGACCGGCATGTAGAATTATGCGTTCTGGTAAATTATTTATTTCATCTTTAGCTAATCCTATACCTACAAGGCATGGTTTAGAGGAGAGATATTGAGAGAATGCGATTGTGTTAGCTTTTTCAACTTCTGGTTGATTAACTAAATAGGATAATGCCCGAGAAACCTCTTCGTTACCTCCGGGTGGTGACCAGGCAACGTTGAGAGCTTTGGCACCACTTTCTATTATGGATTCAGTAAACCCAGAGATTCCAACATTAATTATTTCCAGATCTGAGCCAAATAAGTTACTCATTTTATTGTCTCTAAAATTTTTGAGGTTAAGCGTACAGCTTCGGCATTACAACTTGCAACTAGAACCCCATTTTCGATTAGAGCTGATTTTTGTTTCTTAATATTTTGTGGGTCTGCCTCCGTTCCGCAGACAAACCCAACAATAATAGGCATTGAATTAGTATTAATACTTCTTGCTTCATTTAATGCAGGTATTATCGCGGCTGCGGGGTCGCTATGAGCTCCGTATCCCAGAACCACATCTATAAGGATAACTGCTGTTTCAGGATCTAATGCTTCTTTAACAAGGCGTTCATTTCTAAGTCTATGGTCAATCATTGGGTGCGGTCGTCCGCGTGTAAACACGTCATCGCCAAGGTCAATAAGCGTGTGGGCTAAACTCTGCCAGGGGTCAGGAATTGTTTTAATTTCTGGAAAAGGTATGTTCGAGCTTAGATTGCTAAATTCTTCTTTTAGGAGCGTTAATGCTTCGTAACAAAAAGTACCCCCACTATAAAGTGCTCGTAAGTATTTCCGATTGTTCTTAATTTTCGGTATTTTTGCTAATAATGATTCCAGTGATGCAGTGTTTTCATTAATTGATATCTGTTTGGATTTCGATAGTGATAGTGCTGCAGTTGCTGCATCTTCTAGGGTTTCAACGTGGTAGATATTTTTGTCTTTACTTTGACATGAATCAGAATTTATTAAACAAACGACTATGGGTTTTCCGGTATTAAAAGCTAATTTTACAACTGCTTCGGCGACTTCTGGCGATGGAGGTTTAGATATAAGAACAATAACCTTAGTGTCTGGATCATTTCCTAGAGCACTAATACCTTGCATCATAGTTATACCACCAATTCTAGCGTCAAGGTCACGACCACCTGTACCTATGGCTTGAGATATTCCACCACCATTGTTATCAATAAGACAAACTACTTGTTGTAGGCCTGTACCTGAAGCAGCAACTACTCCTATATCCCCTTTTCTTACAACATTAGAAAAACCTAAAGGCACTCCATCTATCACAGCGGTTCCGCAGTCCGGTCCGAGTACCATTAGATTTTTATTTTTAGCATGTTTCTTTAGTTCTATTTCCTCTTCAATAGATACATTGTCACTAAAAATCATGACATTCAGTCCTAAATTTAGTGCTTTTATTGCTTCAGCCGTGGCGTAACGACCAGGGGTCGATATCAAAGCTAGATTAGCGCCAATGAGGCTTTTTAGGGCCATTTCCTGGCTATTGGGAGGCTCCATTTCATCGTGGTAATCATTTGTTATATGTCTTGATTTTTTTCGCAACTCGGCTTCTGTTGAATCTAGCGCATCATTAAGAGCGGTTTCATTATCAGCTTTAATAACGATTAACACTTCGTTCGGTTTAGCAGAAGTTTCAGTTATAAGTAGGCCAGATTCCATTAGAAGTTCAAGGTTTGCTGGTGTGGCCATTATGCAAGAAGCCTCAATTACACCAGGTAAACTAGAGGTAATAGATGAAATTCTCATCAGTGATACGGAATCACGATATAAATCTGCTATTATTCGAGTGTTAGATATCATTTGTATTTAACTTTAACTGTTTTGTTATTAAGGGTATCTATTATGATATTGGTCAATAATGGATTTTTCAGAGAAAGCCCGCATAGCAAACCAAATACCAAGTCTGCACCGGAACTACTTCCAAAACTTAATACGACCCCGATTGTATTAATTATTTTTATTTTTTCACCTTTAGTGATTATTAATTTAGTCAGCTCTTTTAAAGGTTTTGCTGCATACCCGGAAGCGGCATGTTTCATATAGGCACATGAGATATCAACACTATTACCGGCTTGATTAGATAAATAATTACCCAGAACATTAATACATTTAATTTTCTTTTTGTTCTGAAAAACCTGTTGAGCTCCTATTAGAAATCCAATCAGAAAATCATCTCCAGATGGAGTGAGGCCCGGTCCGGCACCAACGAGACAAGAAGCCAAATTTATAATTTCTTCAATATTATTTGTTTGCAAAGCAGTTAGAAGTGGGGGAATACAATTTTGTGCCCTAGAGACAAGCGCTGCGTCGAATGGGTTATCTATTTCTATCATGTTAATTGCTAAAACTAGTCCCGTAGACCCGCCGTTTTTGATAAGAAAACTCCATGCAATTTTCCAGGACTCATCAATTTTTATATCTACACTAGTTTTTGGGTGATGTTTTTCTTCTGAACTATTCTGAACAAGCCTTAAGTCGAAAGTAAGGTCAGATTTTGATAATCTTAGGATGCCACCTCTGCAACATATATTAGCTCCATGCTTAATGTGATGAGAAAAATCAAAGTCTTTGGGTGCATTAAATGAAATTGTGTTTGGCAACTTTTGTTTCTCGTTACTAGCATCAAGAGTAATTAAGTCACCATCATTGATCATCAAATTAACTGTACTACGAAATACACTATGAACTTTACCAGAAAAACTATTTATCGTTTTAGTTGATATTTCTGATGCTGCAAAACGCATCGAAATTCCCTTTTATAATTAATTATAAAATATTTTTATTTATAGTTAGGGCCGAGAATAAAAATATTCTCGGCCCTAACTTATTTTTATGAGCCAAATATTTTATGTATTGGATTCGGACTCTGCAGGAGAGATTTCTAGCTTGTTAAAGCTGAAAAACAGTGCTGCAACAAGTAGATAGCTAAGAGCTACCATCGGTGAGACCATAAACCCAACTGCCGATCCATGGATAAACCCAAAGAACGTTAATATAGTTGCTATCAAAGCGACTACCCCAGCAGAATTTGGTTTGCGATCAATTAGAAATACTACCATAGCGCCCCATAACAGGCCTGTAACAACAGCTCCTCCGGCAAGGATTTCTAATCCATTATAAAGCACACCGTTTTGTCCCATTTTATCTAATCCAACTGCAGCTGCATTCGTACCAGCCGCTCCAAGAGCTCCGTCAATTTGAACCTTAGCCCAAGCAGCTAAATTTGGAACTAATGCAAATATAATTGCAGGAGCATGAGAGCGGGGGGTTGCTTGAAAGGCCTGAGCACCAATCAGAGCACCTATATACAGAAGTATAGGAATTATAGCGACAACTGGAATGATGCTAAGTAATAATGGAACGATGGCTAGCCACGTTAATACTAAAACAAGTACCCCTGTGGCTATCGAGTAACCTACCCTGCCTCCTATACTTTTCCATCCAGGATGACCGATATATACTGCATTAGCAAAAGGACTACCAAGCAATGTACCTATTAGACTAATAATTCCCTCTGCACCAACAGCCTCACGAACTGAGTATTCGTCACCGGCAGCTGAGGCACTTTCAACGTTATCCATTGCTTCGATAAAATCATAAATGCCGAACGGTATGGCAGTTACCAAAACAAGTGCAAGGTAGTTGCGGCCTTCCCATAATGTATCCAACTGGAACCAAGCAAAGTTTAGATCTATATTGGATATAGCGCCTGATACGCCGTTTGGGTCTACTCCGCCAAAACCCCACCCGAATGCGAAGGCTAGCCAAGCAAGGATTGTACCTACGGCAATTGCAACAAGACCGCCAGGAGCATTGCCTGGATAACGTACCCCACCGTACCAAGCTGCTAGA
Source organism: Alphaproteobacteria bacterium (assembly GCA_029243445.1). The sequence goes on along the minus strand of JAQWSA010000035.1, from coordinate 5,211 downwards.
ATTATAGCTAGACAAACGAAACCAATGATTGGTGTTTCTGCTATTTCAAAGGCTGGACGCATAGATATAAATGTAATTGATATGCCAGCGAGAGTTCCTAAAAGTGCTGCTCTGGGAGTCAATCTACGAATTGCGGGAGCAGCAAAGGCGCTCAGAAACAATACAATTCCCTCTACAAAAACCCAGATCATACCAGCGGCCCAGGCGGTTTGCCATTCACCGGTAGTGGCCTTTATGGGAAGCATAATTGCAAACACCACAAAGAACATGTGTGGTACACTAGGTCCAGAAGGAAGTGCCGTTACATCGTCTCTCCCCTCTTTTTTTCCTAACCTAAGAGCCATTAGGGCATAATACATATTGCCTAAAAACAACATCAGCCCTATAGCCGGAAGTATAATCCCAAATAAGACTTCATTAGGTATACCAATTACGTATTTTAAAAGTCCTGTTAGGACGAGAAGGTTAACTAATACATTGGTGCCTAGACCAAAGAAGCCATTCCAGTCACCTGGAACCCACCATGTAGCCTGTTTAGTAGCCATTTTATAAAACCTTTTTTTTAGCGTTAAATTTATTTTTGTAAATACTATTAAACTTTATTAAGCACTCGACATATTTCTTTGCTATCGCTTACCCAACCAAAAATACCTCCTTGAGCCTTTATCATTTCAAGGCCAACTCGTTGAAACTCAGGAAAATATGAACCAACACAATCGGCAGGAATTATGCATTCGTAACCCCGATCATTTGCTTGACGCACGGTTGTATGAACACACACTTCGGTTGTAACGCCACAAATAATCAAAGTGCGTATTTTTTTATTTTTCAAAATCAGTTCTAAATCGGTTTGGTAAAATGCACCTTTTCCAGGTTTATCTATTATTGGTTCGCCATTTATTGGAGCTAGCTCAGAAATTATTTGATGACCTGGCTCACCCTGTATTAGAACTTTCCCAAGTGGACCTTTATCACCAATACCTATATCTAATTTACCCCGTGCTAATTTACTTAATGGAGCATCAGTTAGGTCTTGTCGATGACCTTCACGAGTGTGAATGATTGTTAGTCCAATTTTACGTGCTGTAGATAATACGTCTCGGCAGGGTTCAACAGTTTTTCGGAGTAAAGAAACGTCATTACCTAATAGCTCTCCAAATCCGCCGGGCTCTAGAAAGTCACGCTGCATGTCTATTATAACAAGCGCCGTTGACCAATGATCAAAAGCCAAATCATAAGGTTCAGCAATAAATAAATTGCTTGCGTGGTCCAAATTATAGCCCCCCGACTATAGATTCTACCGAATCATACTTAAAAACATTACTACTCAATTACCTAACTAGCAAAGTAATATATGTTTAGTTTTAATGAAATTACATATAAAGCTATATTTACCTAGAAATAGGAAGGGCATAAAACGTGCATAATAAAGTCCAAAGCCTAGATTTCAACAGGTTAAGGGAGCGTTACCTTAGCAGTAATTTGAAACCGACAGATGTGGTTAAAATTGTTTTAGAACGAATAGAAAAAGAGTTAGATAAAGCAATTTGGATAACGCTGCTGCCGAAAAAAAATATAATTACTGCTGCTGAAAAGCTATCTGATAAAGACCCAAAAATTCTACCGCTTTATGGATTACCATTCGCTATAAAGGATAATATTGATTTTGCAGGTTTTCCCACAACTGCTGCTTGTCCAGAATACGAGTATTTACCTGTTCTTAGTGCTCCGGTAGTGGATATTTTAATCGCAGCTGGGGCAATTTTGATAGGTAAAACAAATATGGATCAATTTGCTACTGGATTGGTAGGCACTCGTTCTCCGTATGGTGCTTGTTCTAATGCTTTTGATCCGAAATATATATCTGGTGGTTCTAGCGCTGGATCAGCAGTTGCTGTATCTGCCGGTTTAGTTAGTTTTTCTTTAGGTACTGATACAGCTGGCTCTGGTCGTGTACCTGCTTCTTTTAATAATATAGTTGGCTTGAAAGCCTCTCGCGGCTTAATAAGTACCCGAGGTGTGGTACCAGCTTGTCGAACTTTAGATTGTGTATCTATATTTGCATTAAATGTTGCTGATGCATATGAGGTGCTGGATGTAGTTTCAGTATTTGATAAGGAAGATGCATTTTCGCGCAAGGGAAACTTTAAATCTAAAGTTTCATCAGATATAAGTGATGGACTGAAAATTGGTGTGCCCGCCAAAGATGACCTAAAGTTTTTTGGTAATCATGATTATGAGCGTTTGTTTGCGGAAGCTCTGAATAATTGTGCAGAGCTAGGAGCAGAAATTAAAGAAGTTGATTTTACTCCTTTTTATGAAGTTGCTCGTTTGTTATATGAAGGTCCTTGGGTTGCTGAGCGCTATCAGGCAATAAGAAAATTTTTTGATCAGAAACCAGAATCATTGCATCCAGTAATTCATGAAATAATTGGAGGTGGAATTAAAATAACTGCCGCCGAAGCTTTTGCTGCCGACTATCGATTACGTGAGTTGCGTCGTATAATAGAGCCTGTATGGTCGAATATTGATATGATGTTGATGCCAACGGCTGGGACAATATATACTAAAGACGAAGTTGAGAAAAACCCTGTTGAGTTGAATTCATACCTTGGTACTTATACCAATTTTATGAATCTACTTGACCTTTGTGGTGTTTCTATTCCAGCAGGGTTTCAAAAGAATAACCTCCCTTTCGGTATAACGATAGCTGCTCCGGCTTTTTATGATTATAAAATACAGTATTTTGCAGATCTTTTACATCGCCGTGCTAATACTGGCATGGGAGCAAAAAAATGGCCTCTTCCAGATTTGAAAGTAAGAAGGAAAATAGATGGTATGGACACATTAACACTTGCTGTGTGTGGTGCCCACATGTCGGGTTTACCTTTAAACACTGAACTAATAGAGCGCGGGGCAACACTAATTAGAACTTGTAAGTCAGCTAAAAAATATAGATTTTATGCCTTAGAAGATTTTATGCCGCCGAGGCCAGGAATGGTACGTTCTTCTGCTACAGTTGGCTTCGCAATAGATTTGGAATTGTGGTCAGTACCTATTTCGAGGTTCGGTGAATTTATAGCTGGTATACCATACCCTTTGGGAATTGGAAGTATAGAACTAGATGATGGTTCGATAGTGAAAGGGTTTATATGTGAATCATATGCAGTACAAGGTGCCAGGGATATCTCAAAATTAGGTAGTTGGCGGAAATATATATCTATGTCCTGAAATATTTTTAACAGAAAGCTTACGTCTTTAGCTAACTAAATTAAGTGTTGGTGAGCCAAGATTTTCTATTATCCATTTGGATATAGATAATAATTTATCATCCGCACGATAACGACCAATAACTTGAATACTTACTGGCAAACCGTTTGGGCCAATATGTGTAGGTAGGTTGATGCTTGGTAATCTAACGGCGGTCCACAGACCGGGTAGCCTTGGGTTTCCTCCATACTCTATACCTATAGGGGCCTCGCCATCCACACATGGTGCAATAAGAATATCAACGTCATCAAAGATTTTATCTAAATCTTGTCGGCACTTCTCTGTTTGAGTGATTGCCTTAATATAATCGCTGTAACTCATATGCATACCGGTACTAATAACTTTCTGAAACGTCTTGCTTAGTAAATGCTTGAATTCGGTCCATTCATAAATCATATGTCGGCTTCGTTCATAGCAATTAATTATAATACGTGCTTCCTCTAAACCGTCAAAAGAATCTGGTGTCGATATGTCTTGAATTTTTGCTCCAAATTCAGATAATCGAGATGCAGAATCTTCTAATGAAATGCGAGTTTCCTCTGAAGTAATATTCCATAGAGGGGTTCTACAAATGCCTATTTTTGGTGCGTGATCAAGGGTTTTGATCTCCGTATATTTTCTATTAACCAATACTGCTGTTATAATTTGAATATCATCTAAACTGCGAACATGGAGGCCCAAAGTATCCAGGCTTTGTGAGGCAGCTTTTATACCAGCGATATTATAAGTTCCAAAAGTGGGTTTGTATCCAATGATTCCGCAGTAGGATGATGGTCGTAGAATTGAACTACCAGTTTGGGTACCAAAAGCAGCAGGTGCCATAAAGTCAGCTACAGCCGCTGCAGAACCGCTAGAAGATCCACCTGGACTACGATCTTTGTCACGCGGATTACGGGTAGAACCTGTAAAACTGCCTGCAAACTCTGTCGTAACAGTTTTTCCTAGAATATTAGCACCGGCAGCTTTTATTAAGGCGACACAAGATGCGTCTACAGTGGGTCTTCTTCCTTTGTATATCGGCGATCCCATTTCTGTGGGCATGTCACAAGTATCAATAATATCTTTAACCCCGAAAGGCACCCCATGAAGCAAACCTTTCGGATTTTTTTTATCTATTTTATGGGCGTTTTCTAATGCTAATATTGGGTCTATATAAGCCCAGGCGTTAATATTTTTCTCTCGTTCACTAATTCTTTCTAAGCAAGATTCAACTACTTTGACAGAGGTTGTCTCACCCCTGAAAATTTTATCTACTATTTCTTTTACTGATAACTGGTTAAGTTTTTTTGTCATGCCCAATCTTTAGCTATAGTAATGAAGGTACGCCGACTTCATCAGCAGTTTCATTAAGTTTTTTTAATAGGGGAGCTGTAATGGGAATACCATTGGATATACGGTCTTGATAAACGCGCCAACTATTTGTTCCAGGCATACGGATTTCTTCAACTCCAGGAAGCATAGCTGAACCTATCATTTCTTTTGAAATACGATCTACATTAGCTTTGAATAACTCCGGATCCATAAAATGAGCTATATCTATCGCCATTATGAATTGTCCTGTATTTGTTTCGCTTTTTGGATCTTCGCCAATATGGATTACATCGGATCCAAAAGCGGCACCATTTAAGGTTCCTGCTAAAAACCCTATTACCATTGATAAACCAAAACCCTTTGCACCTCCAATATGAGTTAGGATACCATCATCGGCGAGGGCGGAGTCAGTTATAGGTTTACCAGCAGCATCCATCACCCAGCCTTCTGGCATTGCTTCGCCATGCATTGCCTTAACCATTATTTTTCCTAAGGAAGAATTGGTAGTCGCCATATCAATTACCACTGAAGGTTCTTTAAGTGCCGGAATGGCGACAGCTATTGGGTTAGTACCAACTAAAATATCGCTACCGCCATATGGCGCTGCGTGATTGGCGCTACCTACGCAAG
>JAQWSA010000034.1 GCA_029243445.1 Alphaproteobacteria bacterium | reverse complement strand
AGCTTCAAAAGCGACCGATTCATCTCGGTAGTATGTGAACTGTATTAAGTCGAAATTAAACCTTCCATTATTTACAGGTAGGTTTTTACCCCAATAGTTTTTATTGCGCTCAAACGTGATACTACGCCCTGGAATAGTTTCTGATATTACGTAAGGACCGCTAGAAATAGGCTTATCTAAAGTAGTTTCAGAAAAATTTCTTTCTAACCACCACCCCTTTGATAGAATTGGAAGAAAACCAGCTACTAGAAGTGGTAATTCCCGGTCTTTGTTATTAATAAAAATAAACTTTACTTTACGTGGACCTGTTTGAATTACTTCGGTGATTCTTGACCACGTTGCGCGGGCATTGGGGCTACCCTTTTCTTTCAGAATATTCCAACTGAATATCACATCCTCTACAGTGATGGGTTTATTATTAGAAAAACGAGCTTCCTTTCTTAATTTGAATTCAATCCAATCACGCTCCTTTGGTATTTCTATTGATTCAGCTATTAACCCATACAGTGAAAAAGGTTCATCTTTGCTGCGGCTAGTCAAAGTTTCGAAGAAATATCCGAAGCTATGGTGAAGCCCTGTAGCTGCCTTTCCTTTGATTATATAAGGATTTAGGGTGTCGTATGTTCCAATAGCGTGCAGACGAAGGATTCCACCTTTTTTAGCATTGGGGTTTACATATTCAAAATTTGTAAAATTTTCTGGGTATTTAGGTTGACCATGCATGGCAATTGCATGGGTAGAAGATACGCAAGCCTCATGGAAAAATACTTGGATTAAACATACAAAAAGAATAATCGCAGTAAATTTAAATATTATAGCCGTCTGGGTTAGCAAATACTTTTTTCTCACTAATGTTTAAATATATTTTTAGTTCTTTGTTAAACTTCATTTTTTAGTTCTAAGGCATATCCCGCAGACCGCACTGTTCGAATAAGGTCTGGAGCACCTGGCTGGTTCATTGCCATCCTCAGGCGTCGTATGTGCACGTCAACGGTTCGTGGTTCAATATCTGCTTCTAGCCCCCAAACGTGATCAAGTAATTGCTCGCGTTCAAATACTCTTTCGGGTCTTTCTAGGAGGAAGCGAAGCAAACGAAATTCAGTTGGTCCCAACAGAACTATTTTATCGTTCCGTGTAACTCTGTGGCTTGATAAATCCATATGAACATCAGCGTAAGTAAGTGCATCATTATTAAATATTGGCCTGGTGCGTCTCATAACCGCTTTTGTTCTGGCGACTAACTCGCTTGGAGAAAACGGTTTTGTTACGTAATCGTCAGCCCCCGATTCCAAACCACGTATCCTATCACTTTCTTCTCCTCTGGCGGTTAGCAGTATAACTGGTAGGTCGCGGGTTTCAGGATCACGTCTAATCCGACGACAAACTTCTATTCCTGATATGTAGGGGAGCATCCAATCTAATATTACCAGATCAGGTTTTGTCTCTGAAACAACTAATAATGCCTCTTCTCCATCACGAGCGACCTCGGTTCTAAAGTCAGCCTTCTCAAGATTATATTGAAGCATTTCAACAAGTGCGGGCTCATCTTCCACGATTAAAATATTTGGTTTTAGGTTAGTGTTTTTATTCATTTTAAAGTCTTTTAGTCTATCAGATGTTTTCGGGTTCAACCACCGTAACGCTGGCTTCATCAGTTTTCGGGCGATTGTCATCAAGCAATACCCCATCGACTTGGTAAACAATCAGTTCAGCTATATTAGTGGTTAAGTCTCCTATGCGTTCCATATTTCTGGCAGCAAATAGTAGGTGCGTACAAGGTGTTATATTACGTGGGTCCTCCATCATATAAGTTAGTAGCTCGCGGAATAAGCTGTCATACATATCATCTACTTCTTCATCACGCAGCCAGACTCCTTTGGCTTTAGCAACATCTTTGTTCGCGAATGCGTCAAGTACATCTTTAGTCATTTCACGTACCATGTAACCCATTCGAGGAATAGTATATAAAGGCTTTACAGGCGGCATCTGATTAAGGGCGATAGCGCGTTTTGCTACATTTTTGGCATAATCCCCAATTCTTTCAACTATAGGAGCTATTTTTAGGCCGGTTACTATATGTCTTAAATCACCAGCAACTGGCTGCCTTAAGGCCAATAACTTTATTGCCAATTCGTCTGCCTCGATATGTAATTGATCGATTTTATGATCATGCTCTATTGCCATTTCGGCGAGCGTGGCGTCACGTTTTTGTAGGGCCTGGATTGCTTGTTCTAGCTGAGTTTCAGCTAGCCCACCTATCCGACTTATTAAATCACTTAATCGAGCCAGTTCTTCATCATAAGCGGTAACTATATGGCTGTGATCTGTAGGCATTTTATATTTTCCCCCTTACACAGTAAAAGTTTTTAGCCAAAGCGGCCCGTAATATAATCTTGTGTTCGTTGGTTTTCAGGGTTTGTAAAAATTCGTTCTGTATCACCCTCTTCCACAAGGATGCCCAAGTGGAAAAAAGCCGTTCTCTGGCTTACGCGCGCCGCTTGTTGCATCGAATGGGTAACAATTACAATTGTGTAATTTTGTCGAAGTTCATCCATTAACTCTTCGATTCTTGCGGTGGCTATGGGATCCAGAGCTGAGCAAGGCTCATCCATGAGAATTACTTCAGGGTTTACAGCGATAGCCCTAGCGATGCATAGCCTTTGCTGTTGTCCACCAGAAAGGCTAGTACCTGGCTGATCAAGTCGATCTTTAACTTCTTCCCAGAGTCCTGCTCGGTGTAAACTGGCTTCAACTAAATCATTAAGTTCCGTTTTATTTTTTGTCATTCCATGTATACGAGGGCCATAGGCTACGTTCTCATAAATAGATTTAGGGAATGGGTTGGGTTTTTGAAAAACCATACCAACGCGCGCGCGCAACTGCACTACGTCGATATTTTTATCATATATGTCAGCGCCATCTAATAATATTTCTCCAGTTATACGGCAGCTGTCAATTGTATCATTCATTCTATTTAAACACCGAATAAAGGTCGATTTTCCGCATCCAGAAGGACCTATTAGGGCTGTAACCTCATTCGCATATATGCTTAATGAAACTGATTCTAGTGCCTGTTTATCAGCATAAAAGACATCCACATTTGCAGCGGTCATTTTGTTAGGTAACTCAGACTTAATTTCAGCATTATCCATTAATTAGGTGGTTCCTCTATTTGTGTCTGCTTTAACTATGCCTCTTAGCTTAGAAGGTATGGTAACATTCATTTTATTACCATCTTTTTTCAAATTTTTTACGCAATATTACGGCCGCTAAATTCATTAAAATTAGAAATAGTAATAACACCATAATTGCTGCAGATGTTTTTTCTGCAAAGGCGCGCTCTGGCGCATCAGCCCATAAATAAATTTGAACTGGTAGCACTGTGGATGGGTCAGACAGGCCTCGAGGAATATCGACTATAAAAGCAACCATTCCAATCATTAGAAGGGGCGCGGTTTCTCCGAGCGCTCTTGCCATACCTATTATAGTTCCCGTTAATATTCCTGGCATCGCCAGAGGTAATACATGATGACTGACTGCTTGTAGCCGAGATGCTCCCATTGCTAGTGCGGCCTCTTGAATTGATGGGGGAACGGCTTTCAAAGCGGCTCTGCCAGCTATTATGACAGTGGGCAGTGTCATTAGTGCTAGTACTGTTCCTCCTACGATAGGCGCTGATCTTGGCATTCCAAAAAAGTTGAGAAATATTGCTAGTCCCAACAGTCCAAATACGATTGAAGGCACCGCTGCTAAATTGTTAATATTTACTTCTATAATGTCCGTCCATCGGTTTTTAGGCGCGAACGACTCTAGATAGACAGCAGCCATTACTCCAATCGGAAATGACAACAAAAGTGTTACTATTAAAGTTAAAAACGATCCAACTACAGCACCACCAATTCCAGCTTGTTCAGGCTCACGGCTATCGCCAGCAGTGAATAAGGATGAGTTAAAGGCTAATCTTTCGCGGTTCTCATCTATGAGTTTATCAAACCATGCAATTTGATGGTTTTTAACTCTCCTGTCGGATTCGATTGTACTGCGTGATATTTTGCCTTTATTCAAGGAATCTATATCGGCAGATGATTTCACCCAGATGCGTTTAGTAGTGCCAATTATTGAGGGGTCATTTATTACTTTTTCACGTAATGTTAGGTCTGCGCCCCTACTTATTAGTTTGGAAAGAGCTCTTTTCTGTTTGCGACCTTTAACTTCAGGAAATAATGTGAAGAGTGAGTCACGCCAAAGTTTTCGGTAATTACCTTCTAAAAATGATTCTTTGGTGCGCGTCCCTTCTGGGTCTACGATGTTTGCGTCGAAGTTTATATCTAGGGCAATTTCGGTTTGTATAAAGGCGCTAGTTCCACTGGAAATAATACTACCAAGTAGAATGCCAAGTACACCAATAGCGAAAACAATTGCAGTAATTCCGTAAAGACGAAATCGAGCCTCTGCTCTATATCTTTTTTGAAGCCTTTTGGGGGATAAATCCGGTTTTGCTTCAGAGAGTTTAAATTTTGATGTATCACTCATATTCTTCTCTATATCGTCTGACTGCTATGAGTGCCAAAATATTAAGTGCCAGTGTTACCAAAAATAGGACTAACCCTAAAGCGAATGCAGCTAAAGTTTTGGCGCTATCGAATTCTTGATCGCCTACTAGAAGCGTTACAATTTGAACTGTTACAGTTGTTACCGCCTCAAACGGATTGGCTGTGAGATTGGCTGCTAAACCTGCGGCCATTACAACTATCATTGTCTCACCGATAGCTCTGCTTATAGCCAGAAGAACAGCACCAACTATTCCATGTAAAGCAGCGGGTAGTACAACTTGACGGACTGTTTCTGACTTTGTTGCCCCCAAAGCGTATGCTCCGTCCCTAAGTGACTGTGGAACGGCATTAATAACATCATCGGAAAGTGATGAAACAAATGGTATAATCATAACGCCCATTACGAGGCCAGCCACTAAAGCGCTTTCTGAGGCGATGCCTATACCAATATGTTCACCAAAACCTCGAAATGCCGGGCCTATCGTTAGTGCAGCAAAAAATCCATAAACAACTGTGGGAATACCTGCTAAAATTTCAAGTAGGGGCTTAACAACTGCTCGCACTTTTGGTGATGCATACTCAGCCATGTAAGTGGCTGACAAAAGTCCTACTGGAACTGATACTACCATCGCTATAAGAGTAATTAATAGGGTTCCGGCAAATATAGGTATTGCACCAAATGTTCCCGAGGCACCGACTTGATCGTCCCTAAGAGCGGTTTGTGGACTCCAGGTAATCCCGAATAAAAACTCAAATGGTGATACAATGTTAAAAAACCTAATTGACTCGAATAATAAAGATAACACAATACCTATGGTGGTGATGATTGCGATAATGGAAGCAATAACTAATATAAACTGAATACATTTTTCTACTATCGGACGGGCTTTTAAATCCAATTGAATTTTATTAAAGGCAAAGGACAATATACCAACGCACAGCGCTGTAATTAATATAGCCAAAGCAATCATACTTATATTATGTAAATCGTTATATCTTTCAGCCGCAGAGATTAAAACGGGATTAGTGTTGCTTACATATTCGCTTTTTTGAGCTATATTTTTTATTTCATTTAATAATAAATTTAATTCCCCTGGGGGTAAAATCTTTAGGTCAGATGGTATCTCATTTAATAATAAGACCTCTACAATGTGAGGTTCTAGCCCTATCCATAAACCAAAAATACATAAGGATGGAATACCACAAAAAAGGGCTATATATGTGCCGTAGTAGCCAGGAAGAGAGTGAGGTTTTTTCTTTTGTAACCCGGCTTTACGTAAAATATGAAAACGGCCGAATTGATAGGTTAACACCAAAAAAACAAGTAAAAAAGCTATTAGAATTAGAGGGCTCATTAGTCAGTTTCTTGTTTCAATCTATGTTAATAAAAACTTAAAGAATATTAGCCACGGTCATTATTTTAAGTAATCAGCGTGGCTAATATTAATTTATTACATGGATAATGTATCCATTCCTCTAGCAGCCTTCATGGTTGCTTTACGTACATCGCTTGGTAAAGGAATTAGGCCCTTATCAACAAGGTAGCCATCGATACCCCAAGTACCTTCCTTTGTGAACTCTTTTACAAATTCTTTAATACCAGGAATAACACCTAAGTGTTGTTGTTTCACATAAAAATACAGGGAACGTGAAATCGGGTATTGCCCATCAGCGATTTTCTCAAATTCAGGACTAACCCCCTTTATGCTTGCGCCTTTTATTTTATCTGCATTTTGATCCAGGAAGCTGAAACCAAAGATGCCTAAGGCTTTGGGGTTGGCCAGGAGTTTCTGAACAATTAAATTATCGTTCTCGCCTGCTTCGATGAAAATGCCATCTTCACGTATGGTGTGTGCAATGGCTTTAAATTGCTTTTTGTTGGATTTTTTCAAAGCTTTCAAAGAAGGAAACTTCTTTGCGCCACCTTCCATGGCTATTTCTACAAACGCATCACGTGTGCCGCTTGTTGGTGGCGGACCTAAAATCTCAATTTTTATTTTTGGCAGGGAAGGATCAATATCACTCCACATTTTATAAGGATTGTCTATTAACTTACCATCTACAGGTACCTTTGCTGCCAGCGCTTGAAAAACATGCTTGAGAGAAAAATTAAGATCGGGCCCAGCTTTGGAATTACCAAGGACTATCCCATCAAAACCAATTTTTACCTCAGTTATACCAACGCCATTTTTATTGCATTTGTTAAACTCAGATTTTTTAATTCTTCTTGAAGAATTTGTTATATCTGGATGCTTTTGACCAACACCGGCACAAAACAGTTTCATGCCACCGCCGGAGCCAGTGCTCTCAACAATTGGGGTTTTAAATTTTGATACCTTACCGAACTGCTCGGCTACTGAGGTAGAAAAAGGGAAAACCGTTGATGATCCAACGATACGGATTTGGTCGCGCGCTTCCGCAGCAGTAATAGCTACAAATAAAATTACCGCTAAAAATGAAAGTGTCTTTAAATACACTATAGGATCTCCTATTGCTCTAGTTTAAGTTTCCTTGCACAAAAGCCACTTTCTAGGTGCCACTCTGCAAGTGGCGTGAACTTATGAAAGTTTAGAGAACCTTTTATGTCAAACTTGTTACAGTTTTATGACATAATGCTATTTTCAGTTGTTTTTAGGAACTAGCAGCCATAATTGCGCCCATAAATTGAGCTACAATAAAAGCTGGCATATTTTTCGGAGCAATTCCGCTAAATGTATTCGTAATTGTACGAGCTATGGTTACGGCTGGATTAGCAAATGAAGTTGATGCTGTAAACCAATACCCAGCTGTTATAAAAAGACCCACAGTCCAGGCTACTGCTTCAGGCTTCCAGCGAAGAGTTCCTAGTATTGTAGCAATTAAGCCGAAAGCGGCCACAAACTCAGAAAATCAGTGAGAATAATTCTCATTAGCACATTATTTGAGATACGCAAACCTTTTTTATATAAAATATTTGGCCCATCACAGGTTCTGTCATCAGGGGATAATTCCCCTTTCAAATATCTAATGGTTATTTCTTAGAGAAGTTGTGTTTCTGATTGGTTTCAGTAATGTTACAAGCCTATTACAGGCAGCATTTTGTAATAATGTGTTGCCGATGTTGTTTTAACAACACACATAAACCGACGATTTTCATTACCTTATTACCGGGTAAATTCATAAGTTGGTTTCTTCAGAGATCGGAAGGCTCACTGAAAAAGTGCTTCCTTGTCCTTCGACGCTTTCTATCTTGAGTTTCCCCCGATGACGATTAACTATGTGTTTAACTATGGCCAAACCCAATCCTGTGCCTCCGAGTTCACGTGACCGTGCTGTATCTATTCTATAGAATCTCTCAGTTAAGCGAGTAATATGTTCTCTTGGTATACCATTACTTTCGTCAATTACTGATATTGTGCACGCTTTAATATTACAATTAGAAGTTATTCTAACTATTGAATTTTTGTTGGCGTATTTAATGGAGTTTTCTATCAAGTTTTGAAATAACTGTAAGAGTTCGTCTGGATCTCCTATTATAGGGCTGGTTATATTTCTAAGATCGGTTTTGATAATTATCTTTCTTTGTTCGGCTTGTGGGGCCAGCATATCTATTACGGTTTCTATAACTTCTCTTAGATCTACCGATTTAGCAGGATTATCATGTGCATTCATTTCTATCCTTGATAAGGATAGTAAATCATTAACAAGTCTTGCCATTCTATCTGATTGAGTTGCCATAAGTGATAGAAATCTCTCACGTGCATTTGGATCATTCTTTGCTGATTCTCGTAAGGTTTCAATAAACCCAATAAGTGAGGTCAGTGGCGTCCGTAGCTCATGACTAACATTAGCAACAAAGTCTGCTCGAGATTCTTCATTTTGTTTTTGTGAGGTTACGTCACGTAATAGCAACAATATAACGGCGTCATTTTCGTCCTTTTCGGAAGTTGAGATAGACTCAATGCGAGCTTCATAGGACTGTTCTATTTTTTCTGCAAAGTTGAACTCTATATCACGTGTTTTAGCACCTTCTAGCACATCTTGTACTGCCTCAAGAACAAGGGGCTGCCTAAGAACAGATGATAAATCGTTACCGCGAAGATCCATTTCTGGTCTGTTCTCTGCTAATAATGTTCTTGCGGCTGCATTGGCATAGACAAGGCGCGCTTGTTGATCAAGTGTAACTAGAGGGTCTGGAAGGGCGTCGAAAAGTTTAGCAGCGGAGACTAGACCTTCATTTAAAGTTTTGCGTTCGTGTTTCCATTTTCGATCAACTTTAAGGATTGCTGATATAAGTTCGCCAATCGAACCATTGCCCGCTTGAAATGTAGTATTTCTAATATCTAACTCTTTTAATTCTGAAGTTTTTTCGACAAAATTCTGTATTTTCTTTATTCTAAGGGTTCTCAGTGTTGCAATTATTATACATATAATGATCCCTATAAACCCTGCTACGATAGCTGAGCTAATATCTAACCCTTCGATTCCAACTAAAAATAATAGTAATACCAAAACAGGTAGAGAAATAGTTGCAGTACCAGCTAGTATATGGATGAATTTAGGCTTTTCCATTTTACTCTACAAAAAAGTGTTATAAGTGTATGGTTAAACTTAGCATAAACATATTTTTCTCTAGTTTTTATAACGTTTTTTTATCAGCTATTTTAAAAGAATCTTTTCTGTAATGGGTTTCTGGTCATATACTGTGAATTCACTATGTCTATACCTCTAAAAGAAAAAAGCACCAATACTAGTCGTTCCCAGATTTCTGAGGGTGAAGTGGCTGTGCCTGCGGGTAAAAAAGGTACAAGCCCAATGTTTGAGCAATGGCATAAAGCTAAATCGGCCCATCCTGATTGCTTGCTTTTTTTTCGCATGGGGGATTTCTATGAGTTGTTTTTTGACGATGCAGTTGCCGCTTCGGAGACATTAGATATAGCCCTTACTAAACGAGGGCAAGAGGATGGGATACCAGTGCCTATGGCTGGGGTCCCAGTTCATGCATCCGAGCAATATCTTCCTAAGTTAATTAAAGCGGGGCATCGAGTAGCTGTTTGTGAACAAGTCGAAGACCCTAAGGTGGCAAAAAAACGAGGTTCTAAATCTATTGTACGTCGCGAAGTAGTTCGCATAGTTACACCCGGAACTCTTAGTGAGGAAGTTTTACTTGATGCAAGGCAGCATAATTATTTAGCAGCTGTAGGAATATCAGGCGGTGAGTTGGGCCTATCCTGGTTGGACATGTCGACTAGCGAGATATGGATGCAGTCCTTGGGAAATAATGACCAGAATAATATTAACTTATCTACAGCTTTAGCGCGCGTTGCTCCAGGAGAATTATTATTGCCGGAAGCATTTACTGAAAATAATAATTTTTATAAATCTTTATCCCAACTTTCTGAGGTAATAACACCGTTACCCGACGCCCGCTTTGACTCTATTAATGCGGAACGAAGAATTAAAGATTATTATAGTGTTTCAACACTAGAGCCCTTTGGTAATATTAGTCGCGCCATGATGGCCGCCACTGGAGCATTACTCGACTATTTGCTAATTACTCAATTAGATAGCCAGCCCCTTTTGTCTTCCCCCAAAATTTTACCTCCTTTAGGAAGTTTGGGCGGTGTGATGGAAATTGACCTGGCGACGCGAAGAAACCTAGAGCTTACAAAGACACTCTCTGGAAAACGTAAGGGTTCTCTTCTTGATGCTATTGATAATACTTTAACCGGAGCTGGAGCTCGTTTGCTCGCAGAACGCCTTACTACACCTTTAACAAATGTAATTGAAATATCTTCACGTTTGGATCTAGTTTCTACTTTTGTTAAATCTCCAAATCTACGCGAAGATATTCGTATTTCTCTTCGTAGTTGCCCAGATATTGAGAGGTCATTATCCCGTCTAAGTTTAGGGCGTGGAGGCCCTCGTGACCTAGCAACATTACGAGCTGGTTTAGAATCTGCAGGAGAAATAGTAATATTATTAGGTGAACACATTTCATCGTCTATAGGTTTGAGTGAATTAGTATATCTCCATGACCAACTAGGAGATCACCATGAAATGGTTGAAAACTTAGAGCTGGCCTTAAGTGATTCTTTACCAATACATATCCGTGATGGGGGTTTTATTGCCTCAGGGTACTCGGAGACCTTAGATGAACAAATACAACTTCGTGATGCCAGCCGTAAAACAATTGTAAATTTACAACAACGATTTGCGGATAAAACAGAAATAAGCACTCTGAAAATTAGACATAATAATGTTCTCGGATATTTTATAGAGGTTACAGCAGTCCAGGCTGGAAAACTAATGGAAGATGGGAAAAGCGCCCTTGCTGAGCAATACGGCTTAATACACCGCCAAACCATGGCTAATGCCGTAAGGTTCACAAATTTAGAGTTATCAGAATTAGAAGAGCAGATTTCAAAGGCTGCTGAAAGAGCTCTAGTAATTGAGTTAAATATTTTTGAAAAGATCGTAAACGAAATTCTTTTACGCTCAAGCTTTATTATAATGGCTGCAAGAGCTCTAGCTTCTATAGACGTAGCGACTGGATTAGCTGAGTTGGCTATTGAGAATAATTATTGCCGACCTAAGGTGCAAGACAGCAAAGATTTTAATATTATTGAGGGACGACACCCAGTAGTTGAGTCATCTCTTTACGAGGGTATGGGCTCTTTCATACCTAATGACTGTAATCTAACTGATGACCTTAATAGCGGCAGGTTATGGTTGTTAACTGGTCCAAATATGGCGGGTAAGAGCACATTTTTAAGGCAAAATGCATTAATTATGATTATGGCACAGATCGGCTCATATGTGCCCGCTAGTGAGGCAGTAATTGGGGTAGTCGATAGACTTTTTAGTAGAGTTGGAGCTGCCGATGATTTAGCGCAAGGGCGGTCTACCTTTATGGTTGAGATGGTTGAGACAGCAGCCATTTTAAATCAAGCTAGCGATCGAAGCTTAGTAATACTAGACGAAATTGGACGCGGCACAGCAACTTTTGATGGTCTTTCTATTGCATGGGCGACCATAGAACAATTACATGATGTAAATAGATGTCGAACATTATTTGCTACTCACTTTCATGAGTTAACAGATCTCGCTAAGCGCCTTGAAAATCTTGTTTGTCGTACTATGCGTGTTAAGGAATGGAAGGGTGATGTAGTATTTATGCATGAGGTTGTTGAAGGACATGCCGATCGTTCCTATGGCATTCATGTAGGTCGTTTGGCCGGTCTACCAAGTGATGTTCTAAAACGAGCAGAAGAAGTATTAGCGCTACTAGAGAATGGTGAACAGCGTATATCATTAAGCCGGCTAGTTGATGATTTACCTTTGTTCATTGACACTATTTCTACAGCGGGCGAAAAAAAAGAACAAAAAGATCCAATATACGCACTGCTTAAAAGTGTTTCCCCCGATGAATTAACGCCTCGTGCGGCACTTGAACTTATATACCGTCTAAAAGCTGCATTAGATGTCTAAAATCTTATTGCGTTTTTTAGCTATTGCTGGTTTCGGAGCCGTTGAGCAGGTTATGCGTCATCATAGTTTTCGTATTTATTTGATTGGCCATATACCTAGTGTTATTGGCGTATGGGTTACCCGTGTTGCCATCGGTTGGCTAGCATGGCAACTAACAGGTTCTGCTTTTTGGTTAGGAGCAATTGCAGCTGCGGATTCTCTACCAGTTCTATTGCTGGGGCCTCTTGGTGGCGTTCTTGCCGATCGTTTTGATCGCCGAAATATAAGCGTTGCTACACAAGCGGCATTATGCGTTGTTTCGTTAATATTAGCTATTTTGACGTTTTCAGGACTAATAACTATCTGGTTGTTATTCTTTTTAGCCTTAGTTCGCGGCATGACTTTTGCTTTCTGGCAACCAGTGCGTTTGTCTCTGATGCCCAATTTGGTACCCAGAGAAGAAATTCCAATAGCTATTGCTCTAAATTCTAGTATTTTTAATACAGCTCAATTTATAGGCCCTGCCTTAGCTAGTGGTTTATTAACCTTAGGTGGGCCGGGTTTAGCATTTTCATTCACAGTTTTTGCTGCGGGTATTATGGTTTGGGCACTACTAGCTATTAACGCACCAATGTCAGCAGATTTTAGACATGAGCGGGGTAGTATATTTACTGATATGTTAGAAGGAATGCGTTATGGGCTTACCCATCCTGGGATAGCACCGATGCTCTTGCTATTATTGCTTTTGGGGGTAGGTATACGGCCTCTAACTGAACTAATGCCAGGATTCGCTGATATCGTTTACGGTCTTGGCGTTGGTGGTTATTCTATGATGGTTTCTTCCGTTGGCGTTGGAGCAATGTGTGGAGCAATATGGATGTTACGCCAGGGGAATCGTGGCGGAATAACAAAAATTGCATTGGTTTCAGGGATTTTTGGCGGCGCAGCTGCATTACTTTTTGCATTAATCAATTGGTTGCCCCTCGCTTTAATTTGTTTATCTATATTAGGATTTAGTATGACGAGTTGTGGTATAGCGACTCAACAACTTATCCAACTTTCCGTGCCGGATAAAATGCGTGGGCGTGTTTTAAGTTTATTTGGTATGGTATTTCGTTCAGGGCCAGCATTAGGCGCATTACTTATGGGTTGGATAGCTGACACAACCGGTCTATCGTGGCCGGTTGCAGTAGGTGCCACGATAGGACTTTTGGCATACGCTATAGGTAATTCTAGAAGAGTACGCTTGCAGGGTCTATTAGAGGAGCCTAGAGATAACTAATCATTTGCGTTGATATAGACACTATATCAATATTACGCACTTAAATGTTAAGTGTACTTATTATTGGTCTGTATTATCTGGTTTTGAGTTTGGAATAAGCTAGAAAGGTAACACATAAATTTTGTTAACGGCCAATTTATGAATGAATCAAAACTCCACCGTAGAATTATTAATCGTGCTCTTCTATATGAAGAGATCTCGTTGATGCGGGCAGAAGCAGCAAAAGAATCTGAGCGCCGAAAAATTGTTTTAAATAAGCTACGTGATGCTTTGATCTTGGGTCAAAAAGAAATTCGCGCACAGTTCGATCAGTCTAAATCAAATGGTATAAAGACTGCAGAAAACATGTCGTTTCTATTTGATCAGCTAATACGTATTTCACATGACATAGCTGAGGAAGAATATCCATCTGCTAATCCAACGAGTGCTGACCGTCTCTCGATAGTAGCAGTGGGTGGGTATGGCCGAAGGGAGTTGGCTCCATTTTCAGATATAGACCTGCTTTTTCTATTTCCATACAAGCAGACACCTCGCGGTGAACAAATGGTCGAGTATATTTTGTATTTACTATGGGATTTAGGAATTAAAATCGGCCACTCAACTCGTTCAACAGATGATTGTGTTCGATTGGCTAGGCAAGACCTTACTATTCGAACAGCACTTCTTGAAGCACGCTATTTATGGGGTGATCAAGAGCTTTTTTTAAATTTTCGTAAGAATTTTCAGGACCGAGTAGTTGCAGGTAGCACTCTTGAGTTTGTGGCAGGAAAACTGGCAGAAAGAGATACTAGGCATAAAAAACTCGGGGATAGTAGGTATCTTGTTGAGCCTAATGTAAAGGATGGAAAAGGGGGGTTGCGCGATCTTCAGACTTTGTTTTGGATCGCAAAATACACATATAAAACAAGTACGGTAGGAGATCTCGTGTCTAGCCGAGTGCTAACGGAACTAGAGGCAAAAAACTTTGCTAAGGATCATAATTTTCTCTGGACAGTAAGGTTCCATCTCCATTATTTGGCGGGACGATCTGAGGATCGCTTAACATTTGATCTGCAGACTAAATTAGCTGCTTGCATGAATTATTCTGATCGCGCAGGAGCTAGTGGTGTAGAAAGGTTTATGAAGCACTACTATCTTGTAGCAAAAGACATTGGAGACCTAACTCGTATTTTTTGTGCTTCTATTGAAGCCGATAGCGTAAGAAAACCTTTTATTAAACTGCCGCGTTTGGGTTTAACGCGGGATCTTCAAGGATTTAGCTTAGATCGCGACCGTCTGACGGTTAGTGATGACAAGATGTTCGAACGAGACCCACTGGATATGATTCGTCTTTTCTATGTTGGACAGCAGCAAGGGCTAGATATACATCCACATGCATTACGCCTAATGACTCAAAACTTGCGTAAATTAGATAGCAAGCTGCAGAAAAACCCAGAAGCCAATCGATTATTTATAGAAATAATGACCTCTCAGACTGAACCTGAGGTAGCTTTAACACGCATGAGTGAATCTGGGGTATTAGGCAGATTTTTACCTGACTTTGGCAGAGTTGTAGGTCAGACCCAGCACGATATGTACCACGTGTATACAGTTGATGAGCATACTATCCAGGCTATTGGTTTGTTAGCATCAATAGAGAGGGGAGAGAGACGGACAGAACATCCGTTGGTAAGTGAGGTTCTACCCATGGTTGGGTCCCGTAAAGCATTGTATGTGTCTGTTCTTTTGCATGATATAGCTAAAGGAAGAGGCGGTAATCACTCAGAAATTGGTGCTCAGGTTGCTAGGAAAGTTTGTCCTCGCTTAGGACTTAATTCTGAAGAAACTGAAACAGTTGAATGGTTAGTAAAGCAACACTTGTCTTTAAGTAATATTGCTCAGAAGAGGGACTTGTCTGATAGCAAAACCATTAGTGATTTTGCGAATTTGGTTCAGTCGCTTGAACGTTTAAGATTATTACTCTGCCTTACTGTAGTTGATATGCGAGCGACTGGTCCGTCTGTATGGAATAATTGGAAAGCAGAATTGTTGCGTGAACTTTATTACTCTACTGCCGATGTTTTATCCGGTAGTCAATTAAACCATACCGATAATAGACGGGTTGATATTGCTAAGAAATCGCTTCATACATGTTTATCTGATTGGTCAGAAAAAGATATAGAAGCCCAGCTAAACAGAGGTTATCCCGGCTATTGGTTGACATTTGATATAGATACTTTGGAGAGGCAAGCTCATTTAATGCGTTCTGCAGAATTATCTGGGAAGCTTTTATCTATTGATAGTCGGGTAGTTAATGATCTCGATGTTACAGAGGTAACTATATATACCCAAGATCATCCCGGATTGTTTTCTTTAATTGCCGGAGCATTTGCGGCGGTTGGCGCCAATGTTGTTGATGCAAAAGTGTTCACTACTCCCCAAGGTATGGCGTTGGATGTTTTCCGGTTACAAGATTTTAATGAACGAGCGTTTGATAAACCCTCGGCATTAAGTCGTATGGAATTACAAATTGAAAGATCTATTGCTGGTGAGATGAAACTTGATGAAACTCAGACTGAACATATGTTTGTTGCTGCTCGAACCCGTGTTTTTACAGTGGCACCTCGAGTTATAATTGATAATCAAGCAAGTGCCACCCATACGGTAATCGAAATTAATGGGCGCGATCGTCCCGGTTTTTTGTTCTCTGTTACGCGAGTTTTATACTCTCTTTCGCTACAAATATCATCATCTAAAATATCTACTTATGGGGAACGAGCAGTAGATGTTTTTTATGTTAAAGACGGTTTTGGGATGAAGGTAACACACAAGGATAGATCAA